>CAZSVG010000117.1:0-4163 GCA_964610195.1 uncultured Candidatus Cloacimonadota bacterium
CGGTCTGGCTGGTGGCAACGCCAGTCTGGATGATGCTCTGATTTCGAATTGCTATGCCACCGGAAATGTTCAGGGTAATGCCGCCGTTGGTGGTCTGGTCGGAGAGAACCGTAATCATGGCACCATTTCCAACAGCTATGCACTCGGTAATGTCTGGGGTAGTAATGCCGCTGCCGGTATTTATGGAGTTGGCGGACTGGTTGGTGATCTCTATATCGGGGGAACTGTAGAATTCTCTTATTCGGTCGGACAGGTAACCGGAAATCTACCCCGGGGTGGTCTGATCGGCTATAACAGAGGTGGGGAGGTTTTTGCATCTTATTGGGACATGACTACTTCCGGTCAGAATAATAGTGCCGGAGGTTTTGGCCGGACAACGACAGAGATGGTACAACAGAATACCTTTATTAACTGGGATTTCGCTAATATCTGGCAGATTATCAATTTCCAGACCTATCCGTATCTCCTGCAAAATCCACAAGATCCGCCACCTTCACCTTACGGAACTCCCGAGATAGTTGTTTCTCCAACCTCATATTCTCTTATCGTCGATTACGGAGAAGTCATTTCCGAGACCTTGATCATAAGTAATCCGGGAGATGGCATCTTGACATTCGCTCTTTATGTCGACGAGATTCCCGATTACAGGGCAAGACCTGAACGTCCCGAATGGATAACATTTAATTATCAGAACGGGATGATAGGTCCCGGTGTGGAGATGGAGATCATCGTCTCTTTCCATGCTTCGCAGGTAGCTCCTGGTCAGGTTCACTCTGCCGATATAATAGTGGTCAACAATGCTACCGATCCGATCTTCATCCCGGTAAGCATGGAAGTCCTCATGCCCGATTTCCCACCTCCGACCAATCTGCAGGTCAATAGTCAGACCGGGCTTTTCACCTGGGAAACTCCTCTTGATTATGAGCAGTTATTGATAACAGATCAAGAGAGACAGGAATTGATCGAATTTCATGTTTATCTTGATGATCAATTGCTCGCTGCCACCACAGAGACCTTTTATCAATTTGTTGACCTGATCCCCGAACAGGGATATACTGCCGGAGTTCAGGCGATTTATGATTACGGGGAATCGGAAATTGTGACGGTCGAATTTGTCTATGAAGGGGTCAATGTTGATCTGCCCGTTAATCACCACCAGACCAGACTTCACGGTAATTATCCCAACCCTTTCAACCCCTCGACCACGATCTTCTTTACGCTGCAAGAATCTGCGCGAGTAGCGATCAAGATCTATGATATCAGAGGGCAACTAATCTCCACAGTTGTCGATGATATTTATCATCCCGGTGAACATCAACTAACCTGGAATGGAACCGCCAACAGTAACCAACAAATACCGAGCGGTATCTACTTCTATCGCATGAAGACCCCCAACTATCAACAAACCAGGAGGATGATTTTACTAAAATAACGATACCCCAGGATCTTTTCGACACCTTTAATAGTTATCCTATCTTTTTTGTGACCCTGAGTATTCTATGTAACATAGACTTCAGTCTGTGATTTCTTATCCTGTGTTGACTTCGTCGAGCACGAAGCAAGCAGCAGAGCACTCAGCATGACAGTTGTTTGTACCATAGACTTTAGTCTGTGATCTGTCAGCCCTTCGATACAATTATTGCATTTAAAGCAAGGAGGTAATCAAGAATCACTCAGGGTGACACATCATAACCTGACATGATATGTCAGGGTACAGAGAGCCTTCCCCACCCACCACCCAAATGGAGCTTCGCTCCATACCTGAGGCACCGCCTCAGGCTATGTTGTGATGCCCTTCCAGGGCTTTAAAAAGCAAGTAAAGATAATGGGAATCCTTCAGAATGACAGTGGTAGGTATTTTTAATTTCTAAATATTCTTTATATTGTCATGTCGAGTGGAGCGAAGCGGAATCGAGACATCTCTTGTTGCTTGCTCTGCATCCAATGGCAATGCTATAGCTTCTCCGATTTTTTCTAAAACCAATTTGTGTTCATCTGTCTTACATTTGTATCAATTTGTGGATATTGCTTGCTGCACTCCCGTAGGTTTTTTCGCCCACTCTCCCCCTCGTCTTATCGCCCCCTCATCTTATACTTCCTGCCACACAAAATGCAACACATTCGATATTTCCCCGGACCTCTGATGAACAGCATAATACCGCTCCTCATCTTCTTCCTGATGTTCGAATTTGATCGTCTTTTTGGGCATATATTCCAGAGTCTCATATAATTCGTCCATTTCCGGGTCCGGTTCTTCTCCTGGTCGTTTTCTATAGATGGAAACAACAGAATGATTAACCCATCGATCGAAGTAGAAGTTCCTCATCCTCAGATTTATCACCTGGTCTTTATCGAGATAAAAGGGATAGGACCGGTATAAGTATCTTAACTTCTCCTCTTTGGTCGGTGTCGGGTCTTCAGAAGCCAGTCTCATAATCGTTCTCGTTCTTATTCTCAAAGGTGTATTAACACCGTTTTTGTATTTCTTCGGTTCATACTTTTTGATCTGTTGTGTCCCATGCGAGCTTTGAAAGACATACTCACCGCAGCGTCCCTGAATCATGTTTGTCCGGTTGATAAATCTCTGGACATTCTCTCTGGCATGTAGATAGTTCTTGACTGTCTGGCTGACCAGATGCTCCAAATGCCTTGGTATCCTTCCTCTTTTCATTTTTCCCTCCATTTTTTTCTCTCTGCTTTCCTTCCTTTTGCCTTGCTTCTCCTTCTTCAGAGTTTTTAATTCTACATTCTACATTGTAAATTCTACATTCTGCGAAGCAGCAATCGCCCCCTCGTCTTGTCGTTTCACTTCCTCTACTTCTATATAGATTACATTTACCCCCATTTTCGAAAATATCACCCATTTTTTTACATCATATACAAGCTTCAAACCCCCTTCAATAGATCCAACCGGGTTATTCAGAAAAAAAGTTGAAATTTTTTCAGAACGCATCAATCCAGGATTTCTAATTTATGAGAACCCTACGGTTCACTTTACAAGAGCCTTTCAGAGAAACACGAATTATACAAAAAGACGATTATGAACTTCGAATTTGGACACTCAGAAAATTACGGATTTGAAGAATTGAAAATGGCAGTCGAAACTGGTACATCTTTGGCAGATGAAAGTGGTACAGCTTTCACCACAACACCTTTCGTTCGCATTCTCAACCAACTTTGAATGTTCGATGATTTTAAATGCAAAACCCTATTAATTACCTTAATAGGACAGGGATCAACTCTATAATCTATCCTTAGGCATCCCTATAGTCGGCACCCTTCCGACTGCACAGTTCCCTAATGGTATAGTTGAACAATTTTGCTCTATTTCGTTTAAAAAGTGAAGTACTTTCAAAGTATCGACAGGAATAACTTTTCAGTTTCCCTGGCAACAGCTACATTGACATTGACAAGAATAATTAAAAAAGGCTGATGATACAAATCAAGCTAATCAACTCAGTATTAGGTCGATTATAGATTTATTATACTTTCGAATAAATAAGTCAATAAGGAGAATTTAGATGGCAAAGAGAAAAAAAACGGAAACGGTGTACCAGCTTAAAATTACATTAAAAGGTTCCAGGCCGAGTATTTGGAGAAAAGTGTTGATTAATCCCGATCTATACCTGGAGGATCTGCACAAAATCATCCAAACAACCATGGGCTGGACTAATTCTCATTTACACCAATTTTGGAAGGATAGGACAAATTATTATCTGGAAATAAACGATTTTGGTGAATTACCGGACAACAGCAAATCTTGTGAATATTGTAAGACAAAAGTATCCGATCTCCTTAAAAAAGAGAAAGATAAAATAGAATACGAATATGATTTCGGAGATTCATGGAATCATGTAATCACTTTAGAAAAAGTACTTCCTTTTGATGATACGGAAGTATATCCTGTCTGCATTGACGGCAAAAGGCATTGTCCTCCTGAAGATTGTGGCGGGTTATGGGGCTTCTATAATATGCTCAAAATACTAAAAGATCCCCAACATGAGGAACATGAGGAATATTTGGAATGGCTTGGAGAGGAATTCGAACCGGAATATTTCGATAAGAAGGAAGTTAATCTGATGTTAAAAGAGGTAGATTACGGCTGTAACTTTTTTTTCTAATGAAATAGGTATTCAACTTCCAGGTAATTTGCCATTATTAAA
>CAZSVG010000117.1:4173-4399 GCA_964610195.1 uncultured Candidatus Cloacimonadota bacterium
ACAGGTATTCAATTTATGATATCCTCTCTGTAATGTGATAGGACCTATTATAGTCTGACATGATCTGTCTAAGGCAACCCGAATCATCCTTGCATAGCCTGTAATCAGTTAGATTATTACATCCTGGAATGGATCGGGGCTGGTCTTCGAGAACCAGACAGAATTGCTGTTTTATTAATTAAAGCTTTAGCTTTTCCTAAATCCTCTTGGTTCGTTATCAAGGTAA
>CAZSVG010000118.1:0-4387 GCA_964610195.1 uncultured Candidatus Cloacimonadota bacterium
TCAAGATCAACCTGAACAGAAGACGAGACAAAATGTTATTCAGTTTATCAATACAATCAAAACTGTCCATGATGAACCGCTGATAGTATTAAACGGTTCATCAATTCTTAACTCTGACTTCGATACCGATATCTTTACTAACATAGAAAGACTTTCGTTGACTGATATTTTACCAACAGAAGACATTGCCGGTCTGGTCAATTCTGACTTATATCTGAAAAGAAGAGCTCGGAATACCGAAATTGGAGTTGATTTACGTGCTTATAACTGTAGTTATAGATGGACCGGAGAATCTAACGACAGACTTAATGGCGATTTTTCCGAATTTGCCGTTGATACCATTCATGTAAAAGCTATCCAGACTGATCAAATCCTCAGCATAGAAAAACTATATGCAACTAAGAGTGGTCTCTACACTGCTAATTTTGAGGGTAATTTGGGCTATAATATTATCACAAATCGTATTTATAATGTTGATGAGGAGATGAGTTTCTATTTCCAGGGAGACTTAATACAGGCACTGACAAATAACATCACAGTCTTAGAGAGTGGACGTTCAGATGCTTTAATAGATCTGAATTTTAGCATTAGACAAGACGAGTTAGCAATTATGTCCGGTAATTTACTCCTCACCAACGGCAACTTGAAAGTAAAAGATCAACCGGTAAGAGCAGAAAACATCAATCTTGATTTTCTCTTCGAAGATAATGTGATGACCATCAATTCTTTTGAAGCTAGAGTTGGTGAAGGAAAGCTGCAATTTCGTAATGAAATCAAAGATAATGAGAATGATTTTAAAATCGGGATGATGAATTTAGGTCATTTCTTTGTGACAAATACACAAGGTGGTTTATCAGTTCATATCCCCTCCTACTTCCCTCATAGCTCTTCTGCTGTTGTTTCAATCAGAGGTAGAAATGGACAGGAAGCAGAAATTATAGGCCCCTTTGATGATATCAAAGTCATTGCTGACCTCTATATCTCTAATGTTTCCATCACTTATCCCAGCAACACAGAGAATCTCTTTAAAATTATTAATGTTGCCCGTGAGAGAAGAAATGATTCGGTGCCTCAACCGCTCCCATTTGAACTTGACCTGAGATTAATTGCCCAAAATCAGGTCAGATATGTAACATATCCACTTAATCTGTTGGTATCTCCAAACAGCCGTCTTGATCTTCAATATTTTGATAATCAATGGATCGCTGCAGATGCTTCTTTCATTTCCGATTCCGGAACTTTGGATATGTTTGGCACAACCTTCACTCTTGATTATGCAGATTTTTACATCAATCATGAACTTAATGATTACCGGTTGAGAGGGATATTCTACAAATATGCTTCTGATGGTAGTTTAATAACTCTCGAGATATTCAATGAAACGAATGGCAACTCTTCAGATATCCTTGAAAATATGCAATTTCTGCTGAGATCGGACAATCCTGAAGACAGGACAACTCTTCATGTTCTTTCAAAATTACGATACAATCAGAGATTTGAGGATATACCACGATCGGAGCAAAATGCTTTGTTGCAGGATGAATTTCTACAATTAGCCGGAATCGGACTGTCGGGAGCATTTGTTGATCCTCTGATCTACCCCTTCATTAACCGTACACGTCGGATTCTAAAACTTGATTATTTCTCCATAAGGCCTAGTTTAGTGGAAAATCTGGTGCGTGCATACGGTTTTACAGATCAAACAAAGGAACCGGAAGAAGAGAGTCAGATTATTCAGTTCGGCAAGAATATTATTCTCAACAATCTATCCATTACCATGGGCAAATTGATCAGACGAGATCTCTTCTTGGACTATGAACTCCTCTTACAGAAACCTGTTGATGTGGTAGATCGGAGAGATCTGTTGTTCTATCATAACTTTACCCTACATTACAATCTTCCCTATCGTTTAAGACTGGCATTCAGATATTATTTCAAACCTGATCAAGAAAAGGATTCTCAGGAAGTTTTTATCCGGCGATCTTTTTCATTCTGGTAATCCTATGAATAAAATTCAAAGAGATGAATTTCTGCAACTGAATAAGCATACTCCTGAAAAAAGACTAATTATAACTGCTCTATTCACTGCTGCTGCGGTTGCTATTTATATTCTGGAGAGCTTTATACCCAAGCCGATACCATTTATGAAGCTCGGACTGGCTAATATAATACCCTTGATTCTGATCTTCAACAGAAATTATCGGGAATCTATATTAGTAATTCTGGCAAAAATCATCTTGGGTGGTTTCGTTACCGGATCCTTATTAAGCCCTACCACTCTTTTATCACTTAGTGGCGGGATCTTAGCTTTTATTGTAATGTTAACTCTTTTCATTATTCCTCTAAGATTCAGTATCATTGGGATCAGTATTGCCGGAGCTGTATCACATAATATAGGTCAACTATTAATGGTCAGAGTAATCTTAATCAAAGAAAATGAAATTTTTTATTTGACTCCATTGTTAATAACATTGGGAATGATAACAGGAGTCATAACTGGTTATATCGCCTATTTACTGGCTAATAAATTAAAAATGGCAGGAGTTAAATGAAATTCTATACATATAGATATCTGTTTGTTATGCTGGGTATCCTATTTCTCTTTACAGGGATTTTTATCGGACTGTTCTTTTTCTACAGTAATCAGTTACCACCTCTATCAGAACTGCAAAGATTTGATATGAAAACAGGTTCGGAAGTTTATGATATCAACGACAGGTTAATTCATGTTTTCGCAGTAGAACATAGAAGAAACACTGATTTAAGAGAACTTCCCGACTATCTGATCAAGGGAGTCATTGCAGTTGAAGATAGAAAATTCTATAAACATTGGGGTGTTGATCTCGGTAGAACCATAAGAGCTATCCTGATCGATTTACGAAGACGTGATTTTGCTCAGGGTGGTAGCACAATTACCCAACAACTTGCCCGTAACATGTTCCTCACTTTAGATAAACAGATACCGCGAAAAATCAAAGAGATGATGCTTGCTATTCAGATTGAACGCAATTTCAGCAAATATGAGATCATGGAGATGTATCTCGACAAAGTATATCTCGGTGCCGGAGTATATGGTGTAGAAGCTGCCTCTCATCGTTATTTCAATAAGGATGCCAAAGATTTGACTATCTCGGAAGCTGCTACAATTATAGGTCTGATTCAGTTACCGAGTGCCTACTCTCCAATCCGATTTCCTGAAAGGGCTTTGAGGAGAAGGAATACTGTATTGTATGTCATGCACGATCAAGGAGTCATAACCGATGAGGAGTATGAAGAAATAAGAGAGGAACCGATTATTCTTTCGACTGCGGGTGGTAATCAGGGAACAGCAGATTACTATCTGGAGCATGTCAGACTATTAGTAGAGCGGAAGTATGGAACTACCAGACTCTTTACGGAAGGCCTAAAGATTTATACCACTCTTGATTATGAATTGCAGGTATATGCCGATTCACTATTAAATCATGAATTAACCATCCTCGAACAGAGACAACGCTATCAATCAAAGTATGAAGACTATCCACCCAATTTAACTGACATACCTACCCCCTACCTGCAGGGTGGTGTTTTTGGTATTGAACCAGAAACTGGATATGTCAGAGTTATGATAGGCGGCAGGAATTTTAATCACAGCAAGTTCAACAGAGTTACTCAAGCCCGTCGTCAACCGGGATCAGCTTTTAAACCGATATTATACACCACCGCTCTTGATCATCGTTATACTCCATCGACAATAATAAAAGATGAACCGGTTGTTTTTGTGCAAAGTGACTCTCTTTTCTGGAAACCCCGAAATTACTCACCTACTTTCGAAGGGTATATCAGACTGCGAGAAGCTATAAATAAATCGATAAATACGGTTGCTGTAAAAGTTATTTGTGACCTGGGACCTTCCCGGGTAGTAGATTATGCTCGAAGATTTGGATTGTCCACTTATTTAAGACCTTATTACTCCCTGGCAATAGGTTCTTTTGAAGTTTTTCCCATCGAATTAATTACCGCCTATACAACATTTGCCAATGAAGGAAAGAGGGTAACTCCGGTATTCGTTCGCCGAATAGAAGATAAAAGTGGTAATATCTTAGAAATGGCTCTTCCGGAACATATCAGAGTAGTAGATGAAAAAACCGCTTATATTATTACTAAGCTACTACAGACAGTAGTTGATGAAGGAACCGGGAGAACTGTTCGGACAAGAGGTTATCGTTGGTTCGCAGCAGGGAAAACAGGAACAACAGATGACTATCGTGATGCTTGGTTTATTGGTTTTAATAAACAGCTCGTTTTGGGTATTTGGGTAGGGTTTGATGACAATACATCAATGGGTAGTAACCAAAGTGGCGCTGTAGCTGCTCTCCCTTCCTGGCCATCTATTATGCAAAAGGCA
>CAZSVG010000119.1:0-4337 GCA_964610195.1 uncultured Candidatus Cloacimonadota bacterium
CGGTATTTTCTATTTCATCATAAATGTGATGAGAGAGATTAGTCATTTTTACTTCAGTATTTCTTTAAGATACTGTTTAATCTTTTACGGTTATCGACTCGTCCGTAGGTTTCCTCTCCAATCATGAAGACAGGAGCTAATGAACAAGCACCCACACAACGGACGGAAGTTAGGGTGAATTTTCCATCCTTTGATGTTTCACCCAATTTTACATTCAGTTCCTCTTCAAGCATCTGAATCAGGCGTGATGCTCCTTTTACAAAACAAGCCGTACCGGTGCAAACGTTGATTAAATGCTTACCACGAGGCTTCATTGAAAAATAGTTATAAAATGTTACTACTCCATAAATCTGTGCTACGGGAACATCCATTTCTCTTGCGATGTAATCCTGCACTTCCATAGGGAGATATCCGAAGATTTCTTGGGCAGCATGCAGAACCTCAATGAGTGGATTCTGGAGAGTTATCCTCTCATCGATAACAGCTTGCAGCTTACGGTACAAAAGGTTTTCGGCAGCATTAGTTATTGCCATCTTTCCTCCATTTATACTTTTTTTATATTTTTATCAATCTTCCAGCCTGCTATCGGCTAGTAATGACAAATTCAACCCGCTCTGTTTTCTGCAATTTTTTGCACAGAACTGATGTTTTCTTTCAGGTACAAAATTCTGTTGACTCTTCTTATGTCAAGCAAAACACAGTCAAAAAAATCATAAAATTCAACTAATAGGTATTAACAGGTTTCCTCACTTTTATAGAGTCGGAGACAGGTTCCTGATAATCTGGTCAACGTCCTCCTCGAATCCAGTATTTTTCTTTGATAAATTCCATTTCTGAACCCTTAAGCCTGATCCTGCTGCAAAATACTCTACTCCCCGTCAATCATTAGGGAACCCCGGAGTCGACTCCTGCTGACACCGCTCATTCCTGCGATCGTAACATTATTCTGGAGACAGAATCAAAGGAGATGCCCATACTGTGGTGAGTTAGTTATGAAGATCGCCAAAGTATGTAAAAATTGCAGTAAAGATCTTTGAGGTTAAGAGCTTATTAAGATATTGAGTAAAACCAGACTAATGTATTATGAACTAAAGAGTAAAGCTCTTTCATAATAAGTTCTAAAAACCCCGGTATGTCAATTCGGGGCTTTATTTATTCTATCTGAACAGATCTGGCTTCACTTCTCTTAATGCATTGGCTAATCTGATAGTCTTTCTATCCTTAGTAAGGCAATTCTTATCTCTGATAACATTTAGTTCCAAACTCTCGGTAACTCTCTTGGCGTTCAAGTGGAAATCTATATTGGGCAAGAATGGAGAGTTAGCATAAGTTTTGCGATATCTTAGTTTACCTTTCTCACTGATTGTGTTCTTTTAACTGAAACAAGACAACTTGAACATCATTCTGTATAATTCCTCCAGAGAAAAAGAAAAAATATGCAACAAAATTCGTCAAAATAGTTGTTATTTTTACCAATTTTTGCTAATAAATCGGGAGAAAAATCGAACTAGAGAAGTATTCCAAACCCCTTTAATAATGGACTAAGGACTTAAGAGAAAAGATGAAGAAAGATTAGTAACAACTGATTCGTAATCAGTAGGTCGGGGGTTCGAATCCCCCTTTTAGCTCCAGGTTTTCTGATCTACCTTTGAGCTTTTATATTCCTTTAATTAATAAACAACCTTAGACCTGCTAATTGAGCGTCCTGACGCACCTGAAGCCAATTGTAGATGAGAACATAAACGGGTAGTCAAAGGTGCGATACCAGGATTGTATGCGGATGTAATCATTGAGAAAACTTCCACCTCGTTCAACCCGATTGTTTTCGTCAAACCAACTGTCTGTAAAATTAGCCACGTTACCAGCCATATCATAAATCCCATAAGGAGACGGGCTGTCTACTGTACTGAAAAGGATACCGTTAAGCAGATGAGTTTCTCCATTGTATATGCCAACAGGGGTTGTGCCGTTATCATAAGGGTCTCCGCTATTATAATAATTAGCATTTTCAGTGCCTACACCCAATCCAAAGGGATAATCGTAACCGGTCATTCCCCGGGCAGCTTTCTCCCATTCGTATTCTGTCGGTAAGCGTAAACCATAATATTGGGCAAAATGCCAGGCACCGAACCAGGTAATAAAGACTACCGGATGATTTAGATAATCTTCTCCTGAGAAACCGTCAGGATAATTCAAATTGAATGAGCCGTTACTATATGAAATCCTGGCATAATTATAGGTATCTATCTCCGTTCCGAGTGAATAAAAAAGTTTAATTCCTGCTGCAGTATGCTCATCTCCGGGATAAGGACCACGCACTCCGTCCCAGCCAAAATGGATATCTCCTGCAGCATGTGCCATCTGTAGATATTCAAGATATTGGGCGTTAGTCACTTCATATTTCATAATCTCGTAATCGTAGGGAATATTCAGAATAGTATTTTCTTCTCCGTAAGTATAACTACCGGCGGGGACAAGACACCATTCCAGGGGAGGAGCGTTTGATATTAGATAATAAGCTGAAGCGGTATCGCTGGCGGTCATTCCACTTATGAACCCCTTTGCTTTGAGCATTGTGGATCCTGATATCGGGACCGGATTAGAATAAACAGGAGAATTTTCGGTGGGTTCATTTCCATTGGTTGTATATCTAATGGTAACTCCGCTGGTAACAGAGGAGATCGCAACTGTCTGTGGTTCAGAATAAATCCCCCCGGGGGGATTGAATACCGGAGTTGCGACCTGATTCTCAGCAGCTTGAGCTATCACAGTGCTATAGTCGATAATCCCCTCCACAGTATAATCAGTCACAAATCCCAATGCAGCAAATCTGATACCGGCATCTACCCTGAAACCACCGGTCAATACCCACCAGGGTGTGGCATTAATATCAGCATATAGATCAAGATATCCCAATCCGGTAACAAAGGGACCGGCAACTCCATAAAGATTGATCTCAAAACGGGGTCCTGCTCCGACAAAAGTGTTCAATGAGGCTCCAATAGATGGAGGATTATAATTGAAACTGATGTTCCGGTTCTGATAAGTTGACCAGTTCGGTTTGCGATAAACCAATCCGGCTGATAGAGAAGCCATCATGTCAACTGATGTTGTAACTGATGCCTGTCCATAGGCATCTATCTGTAAGATAATAACAACTCTGGGAACAAGAACTATCGGAACCGGTCCGATGAAAAAAGTATAAGGGGTAAAATAATGCTGATATAATGGTATTTCCTGTTCATAGGAATATGAACCGGTGACTCCCAGAGCCAGTTCACCTTCGGAAGTTACAAACCCTCCAAAATTTAAATAGGTAAGCCCCTGAAGAAGCTTTATAGTAACCTTGAAGTTATAACCGAGAGTTAGATCCAGACTGCCATCAATGATCAGATCGACATTATTAGCCAGATCAACTGCATAATTGATATTATAATTGAAATTGTAAGGGTTTCGGGTATCAGATTCAAAATAAATACCATCTATCAAGGGAACTGAATATTGGATATCTGTCGTTCTCATGTTCTGTTCGATATCAAACTCAAGCTGATCGAAGAGATCTTCCAGGGTTGCCTGTTCTGTGATTACAACTATTTGTCCGTTCTCTTCCGAATAGCTTATTACCTTTCTAAGCAGACCATAAGGAGCTTGTTCTGAAGGAGCAGATACGATGACATTTCCAGGTTCATAAAAATCGGTACTGGCACTATCTGGTAAGGTGATATATTCGTCTGTAATATCGATAATACTCTCTGCTTCAGTCTCTTCAATAACAACAGTCTCGGGCTTTACTATAGGTTCAATAGGTGCTCCCGGACCTGTTACATCCTTCTTGCTGCAGGATAACGACATGATGAGAATACTGATAATAGTAAACAAAATGAAAAGTCTGCTCTTCATACTTTCCTCCGGTAATAGGCATAAAGTAATATCTGCCAGCTTATGGGGGCGAGAATAAGAAAACAATAAACAAACATGAGCTTAGCCGAGAATAAATATAAATTTATCTACAATCCTGTCAAACATAATAATTGAGCCGGCTGATAAAAGATACATTTTCCAATCATTAGTAACAATTTGGGAATCAGTAATTAGAAGGCTTTCTATAAACTTATCCCGTTCAGATGAAAAAACTAGAGAAGAAAATATTGTTTGACTTTATAATTCTGCTCGAACAAATCATTCTTTGGTAGGTACTTGAAGATGAGAATAAAGGTAGTGGTTAATGATTTAATGCAGCAAGGTTATGAATACATTCGAAGCGAACCTAGCGGTAAAAACTTTGCTCCCAATTTTACTCCCGAATTGACTCCGCAGCAAATGCTGGAGCTTGGTGT
>CAZSVG010000120.1:0-4310 GCA_964610195.1 uncultured Candidatus Cloacimonadota bacterium
CTGTTGCATACCACCGATAATGACAGGTGTGTCTTTATAAGTTTTGGGAACTGCCAAATCTAATGAAATATTCGTGAAAGGTGTCTGAAATCCAACCCTGGTTGGGACATTTATATTAAAAATAAACTCCTGCATAGCCTGTTTAACATCTGTGTAGCTGAGATTATCATAACGAATGAAGGGGGCTAAAAGAGTATCAAAGTTAGAAAAGGCTTGAGCTCCTGCTGCTTCACCTTGTAAAGTATAGAAGAAATTCACTAATTGTCCTAATACTGCCCGGAAATGTTTCGCCGGTTTACTCTCTACTTTACCTTCCACTCCTGTAAATCCGGAAAGCAGTAAATCCATGAGATCCCAGCCAACACAATATACTGAGATTATTCCCAGATCATGAATGTGGAAATCTCCCTCCTGGTGTGCATTCCTGATTTGAGGCGGATAGATCTTATTCAACCAGTAAGCCTTACTGACCTCAGATGCTAGATAATTATTTAGTCCCTGTAATGAATAAGACATATTGCTGTTTTCCTGCACCTGCCAGTCCGTTTTATCAATGTAACAATCAATCATATTGACCCGGGCGTTGGAAATTATGTCCCTCATCTGCGAATGTTGATCCCTATAGAGAATATATGCTTTTGCTGTTTTTTTGTACGGTGAAGTCAGGAGTACTTCTTCGACAATATCCTGTATATCTTCCACAGTTGGTGCTTCTTCACCTAATATCTGTTGAGCCAGATTGATCACCCGACAGGTGAGTTTGTATGCTATTTCATGATCGAATTGTTTGGTCGCTTCCCCCGCCTTATAAATAGCTTCAGTAATTTTTGACGGTTCAAAATCAACATACATTCCATTACGCTTGCGTATTTTCATAAACATTAACTCACCTCTTTAGATGTAAAATAAAACAGATCAAAGCTCTGATTACAACCTCTGAAATATAACTCCCTATCACCTAATATCTTAGGGGTTTTATCTTCAGTTTCCTTTTTTCACCTACTAATTATTAGATATATAAAATTCTAAGCACTTATCTTATGTCAAGCAGTTTCATGCATTTTTTTTCTTTTTAAACCCATTATAATGAGTTTTCATAATCATAATTCAATCATATCATCATCTGGACCAGGTTTTCGAATCAACACACTCCGAAAAGGCAGATAATATAAAATCGCTATTCCTTTGAAAGGTCTCTTTTTTAGCTATGGGTGGATTTTCTAATATCATTACATGTAGTGGCAGGTTTGATTGAAAAATCTGAAAGAATTTATAAAGAGCAACATATTAATGACCAGACAGTTATATAAAGCAAACGAATACCTAATGAAAAATAATCTATCAGACTGACAAAAAAACATTGACAACAAGAGACCACTTTTTTAAATAAGGATGTCGATTAGAAAGAATAATTTTTATATTAATGAGCGAGAGTGAACATAACTAATGTGCAACACGGCAAGGATGTATAAATGGATAAGGATTTAAGAGATTCTGGTACTTTGAAAACTTTTTCTGAAGAAATTAAAGATATAATCTCAGAAGCACGTTCAGAAATGCTAACAGATCCTACTAAAACCATCCTCTACGCCAAAACTGCTTTGATTACTGCCCAGGCTAAGGGAATGTATGAAGATGAACTGGATTGTCTGCTAATTTTGGCAGAAGCTCATAAAGAACTTTTACAATTTAAAGAAGCTCTGGAAATGGTTACAAAAGCGGAGAACTTCGCCGAATCACATAATCAGAAGCGAAAAGCGGAAGTTTGTATGCTTAATGGAGAAATACATCAGGCTGATAACCAACTTGATAAAGCATTGGAGTTATATCTCAGAGCACATGATTTCATTAAAGAAACCGGTCAGGATCCTCAATACTTTGGTTCTCTACTTTTAAAAATTGCCTCAATATATTTCGCTCGAGAAGATTTAAAAACAACCAAAGAATATTATACTCAGCTTCTTTCATGGTCAGAAAAGCATGCAAATCAATCTCTGATAGCATCGACCCTGATAAATCTGGGTAATTTATACAATAAAAGTGCTGCCTATGATTTAGCTTTGGATTACTTCCTCCGCTCTCTGGCGATATATACCGAACTGAAACACTTGGATGGCATGGTCTATAATCAGATAAACCTTGGCCTCCTATATTGGAGAAGATATCAGTATGACAGAGCACTGGAATATTTAAAGGAGGCTCATGATAATGTTCTGAAGACTGTTGATAAAGACTTGATGTTTGAAGTACTGAACAACCTGGGCATGATCTACCGTAATCTGAAGAAGTTCGAAGAGGCAAAAAATTGCTATGATGAAGCGATGAAGATCAAAACAAGAAAGTCAGAATTACCTAATATCATCGGGGGTAACAAGCTGATAGTTACTTTGGGAGAGCGCTTGAACTCCCTACTCAATCTTATCACGGTCTATATGAAACTGGATGCTAAAGAGGCAACAACTGAAGCTGTCAATGAAGCAATAACACTCCTGGACAAGGTTGATAACAAAGAACTGATCAGAGAGACCTATAAAGTTCTTTCGGACTATTATCACCATGTAAATAATTACAAAGAGGCTTATGATCATTATAAGAAGTATATTAAACTCAGTGAAGAGATTCATGCCGAAAAAGAAACTCTCAAGTTTGCCAATGTAGAAAGGAATCATGAACTCCAGAAAATGAAGGAGAAAACAGAGAACCGTCTGAAGATTGCAAAAACAAGTGCTGCTCTCGCTATGGCTATTACGGCCAGCCACGAAGTCAACCAGCCATTAATGATCATCGTTGGGAATCTTGAATTGCTTCAGGATAGTCTCAAAGACAAAGATGTTTCAGACAAGCAAAAGAGTTATATGCAGAATATTAAGTTGGGAGTAGAAAGAGTCAGTAAAATCCTGGAAAAATTCCAGAACTCAAAAGATATCCAATTCCAAGATTATAGTAAATCAAATGAGATGGTAGTTTACGAAGAAGATCTCAAAAAGTACCCAGATTAAAATGCCTCACTGGCCAAAAACATAATATTAACCCCTTTTTCTGCAAAACCAGCATCGAATCTCAACACCAATCCCTCACCTTCGATCAACCTGTATCTAAATCCTCCACCCAGTGAGAGTTTCTGTCTATCCCATCTCCAATCTTCAAAATCATTCAAAACCGTTCCTGATTCAGAAAATATTACCACTCCTATCCTTTTTGTCCACTTTCCATTCCAGGGAAAAGTACGGTATTCTCCACGTCCGATTGTTACAGATCGATCGATATATCTGTTTCTGGGATAAGCTCTTAAGAAGCTTCCCAGTTTAAACATCTGCTGAAAGGGAACTCCTGAGGTCGTATATCCAGAAAAGAACTGAAATGCAATAGAACTATTGTCGGAAACAGGATAGTATTTTCTAGCATCAAGTGAATAGAGAGAGTATAGATAATCACTGCTAAATTCATTTTCATAGAAAATTGCTTTCATTTCGTAATACTCACCATCCGTTGTAAAGAAACTGCTATTACGTTTATCTTTTGATATTGAAAATCCTATCCCGCTTAACGATCCTCCTCTACTTCCAAGAATCAATCCGGAATTCAAAAGTGGTGCACTTTCATCAGTTTCCAGTCTATAATTGCCATAGTGATAGATACCCCCTAAGCTCCAGTTATTTAAAACCCTTTTTTGGGGATTCAACCCCATCTCAAAAACTTTGGAGATGTAATCCTCTTTTGTATCTTTTGCAGAATCTATACCAATTTCGAAAAACTCATCAGGCCAATATTTATACCCGAGATCAAGACCGATTTGAATACCTTTGTCAATCATTATATAATTTTGGTTGAGATTAAACTCTATCTGTTTCTTTTGGGTAATACTGATAGAGCCAATCATCATATATTTATCATCTTCTTTGATAAACTCATAGAGATTGATACTTCCGAGTAAACCTATGAGAAAACCGGTTTCAGTTGCATATAATGCATAAGGAAAGATAGCCTTCTCCGGTTTTTTTGATATCTCATCTTCCTGTACCATGCCATAAACACCAGACAGACTGAGTTCAAGAATGATTATCACTAAAAATATTTTACAGGTTAAACCCTTTTTCATCTACTTAACATCTACCAATTTCATATACTGTTTTAAATAAAAATAGATCTCTATCCCTACCAGGTGTGGATTTACATTTCCCTCCAGTCTTCTGATCATAGTCTCCAGAAAAGAGATAATGTCGATAATATACTCCTCAATGAGTATATTATTGGCGGCAATTTTCTCGATCAATTCCAGCCGATCAATATTAACGATCTGCTCCGGACAG
>CAZSVG010000121.1:0-4303 GCA_964610195.1 uncultured Candidatus Cloacimonadota bacterium
GATGATGGAGAATCAATCGAATCCAATATCCAGATCGTTGAAGTCACCGACCTCTATGTTCCTCGGATAACGGATATCCAAATAACCGATGATCGACTCGGTAATAATATATTCTGGGATATTATCCTTCGTGACGATCAGGAGAGAGATAGAGAATTGCGAAATTTGATTGGATTTAATCTCTACCGTAATGATGAGTTGATCAATGATGAACCGCTTACCATCGAACCACCATACCATTATGAAGATCATGATCTCGAAAACCTTGGTATCTATCAGTATGCAGTTAGTGCAGTATATACACATGGAGAATCGGATTTATCTCCGATGTATGAGTATCAGACTCTATTACCACCTCACTCAGCTTATGGTTTACCGTGGGGAGATTATATCGAACTCTATTGGACGGCTCCTCCTGAACCAAATAATAATGGATACCTGATAGGCTATAACATTTATGATGTTATGGCTGGAGATATTTTGATAAATCCCGAACCGATAACAGAAGAATCATACCTAATCGCTGAAAACATTATCCCGGGTGATTTCTATGCTTTCTTCATAACAGCAGTTTATAATATGGGTGAATCATTATCCAGTAATATAGTAAATATTACAGCCGGAGATAGCGGAGTGAATCCACCTCAGAATCTTGTCGGAACAGTAAATGATTCGGATATTCTACTAACCTGGCAAAGGCCTGTTGGAACCGGAATATGGAAACATTGGGACAATAATGAACCGGGATACAGTTTTGGAATTTTCCAGAATCAGGAATTTATTGCAGCTATTCACTTCGATGAATGGGATCTGATGGCTTATGATTACCATAAGCTGGCAGAAGTTGGCTTCAAAACCAATGATGTCTCGGCAGATTATTCTCTGATCATATGGCGTGAAAATCTCAACTTTCCGGAAGAAGGGATAGAGGTCGTATATGAAGAATCGCTGATTGATGTAGAAGCTGATAGCTGGAACTATGTCCGATTGCCATCTTTGGGTGTTCTGGTGAATTACCAGAATCAATCCAGATTTACCATCGGTATCAGATATAGTAATTATACGGGTAATCCCGCCTGTTTTGACGGAGCTAGTAATACATCATCAAAAAGTGATTGGATTATCATTGATGATGAAATTACCCATCTCAGTGATCACGATATCGATGCCAACTGGAATATCAGACTCTACTTGTATCCAATGGAACAGGTAATTCCCGCGGATTTTATCCAGAGAACAAGAAATGTTCGTTCTGATCAGAGAGATGTTGATCTCTACTTAACCGGCTATAATATCTACCGTAATGATGTTCTGATCAACTTTGTTCATCATCTCCACGCAACTTATCTGGATGAGAATCTTTCTGATGGTAGTTATGACTATTATTTGATTGCAGTCTATGAAATCCTGGAACATGATATCTATATTGAATCTGATGCTTCACCAATAATAACCTTGGTGATCGATACCCTGAATGTCGATGAACTTATCAATATCCCTTATGTCACTGCTTTGTTAGGAAATTACCCCAATCCCTTCAATCCGAAGACAACCATTTCCTTCTCTCTGAAAGATGATTCCAGAGTTAAACTGGAGATCTATAATATCAAAGGTCAGAAAGTTAAAACCCTCATCAATTCAGAGTTGGAAAGGGGAGAGCATCGTATAGTTTGGAACGGAACAGGTGAAAATGGCCAGGAAGTCGGAAGTGGTCTCTACTTCTACAAGATGACCACAAAGAACTATACACAAACCAACAAAATGACGATAATTAAGTAGCTAACAGAGTTATTTCATAAACCTCTCCTAAAAAAGCGGTCTGGCATCTCTTGTCGGACCGCTACTTTTTTACTTATTAGAGTTTTTCATTTTCTGATCGATAATGTCTTCTATGTATACCTCTATATTTTATAAAGAGATTTTAGTGATCTTAACTATTATTTCCCAATCTGATCCTTTTTCAATTGACAAAGGATTATCCCCCATCGAAGCATATAATCATTATTTTAACAATGCTGGAGGAGAAGAGATGCAGATCAAATATTCCGGTACTATTCTGGAGTGTATAAAAGGTGATATCGTTTCTCAAAAAGATATTATGGCTATTGTCAATGCAGCTAATGCCCAATTATTACCAGGTGGGGGAGTGGCTGGTGCGATTCATAGAAGCTCCGGTCCGGAACTGGCTATGGCCTGTCGCTCCTTAGCCCCAATAAGGCCTGGAGATGCAGTGATTACTCCGGGTTTTAATTTGCCAAATCGTTACGTTATACATACTTTAGGCCCAAGATACGGTGTTGATAAACCGGAAGCATTAATATTAACCGCTTCATATCAGAACTCTTTGAGAATTGCCGAAGTCCATGATGTAGATTCTTTGGCCTTCCCGGCAATCTCAACTGGTGTTTTTGGCTACCCGGTTAAAGAAGCGGCACAGATCGCTATTCAATCAATTTTTAAGAAGATCTCTCAACTGAATAAGATAAAGATGATCCGGTTTGTTTTATTCAATCTGGATGACTTACAGATCTATGAAGATACTCTGAACGTTATGTATGGGACTATTCATGGAAAGTGAAAAAGACAACGGCTGGAAGCTGTATTTTAATAACAATGCAGCAGATTACGAACTGGAGGTTTTTACCCGGAATACTCTGCAAGAGGTTGATTTCATCGAAGAGGAGATCGGAAAAAACAGGGATTTAACGATTCTTGATATCGGATGCGGGACGGGTAGGCATTCTCTGGAATTTGCTCGTAGAGGTTATCGCGTCACCGGAATCGATCTCTCTCCAGAGATGTTGAAGGAAGCCATATCCAAAGCGAATAGGGAATCTTTAACAAATGTAGAGTTCGTCGAAGCTGATGCCCGTTCTTTTCAGTTGGAAAAGAATTTTGACCTCGCTCTTTGTCTTTGTGAAGGTGCTTTTGGCTTACTCTCTGAGGAGGATAATCCTTTTGAGAGGGATTTACGAATCCTTAAAAACGTCAATATGCACTTGAAACCGGGTTCCAAGCTAATTATGACCGTCTTGAATGCTTTACGCACCATCAGGACATACTCGGATGAAGATGTCCGGAAAGGAACTTTTGATAACCTCTCACTTATGGAAATTAATCCTGTGCAAAATTTCGATCAAAGACTCGCTGGCGATATAATTATCAAAGAGAAGGGATTTGTTGCTTCTGAACTCTATCTGATGTTACAGATCTCCGGCTTTAAAGTCCTGAATTTCTGGGGAGGTACAGCCGGGAATTGGGATCGAAAACCTCTCCGAATGGATGAGATGGAGATCATGATCATCGCTGAAAAATTATGATCTTTGTTGCCTATGACCTTTATTTGCACATTCAATTCTTAATATCTAAATTCTTTATATTCCGGATTGTAACCTTCTACACCTTTCTCTTTAACTCTCTAAAACCCGACACCTGAAACCAATCTTCAGATCGTTATCTCTTCTCCCGGCTTCATAATCAGGCATTCCTTTCCTATAGCCGCTAATTTCCTTTTGAACTCTTCCGGATCGGCTTTGATAAGGGGAAAAGTATTATAATGCATCGGAATAGCTCTTGCCGGATTAGCCAGTTCTACCGCTTTAACCGCATCATCTATCCCCATAGTGAAGTTATCACCAATAGGGAGAAGCATATAATCGAGAGGGGTCATTTCGCCGATCAGTTTCATGTCGTAGAATAGTCCTGTATCACCAGTATGGTAGATTGACTTACCATCTATCGTTATAATAACTCCGGAAGCCTCTCCGGCATAATAGTTATCAGCGGTCATGCTCCCATGATGAGCAATGGTAAACTTTACCCGGCCAAAAGGAAAGCTATGAGCCCCACCTATATGCATGTTATGGGCATTGAAACCTTTGCCGGAGATATAATTTGCCAGTTCGTTGACACAGATGAAGAGGGGTTGGCTCTTTCTGGCAATTTTGAGAGCATCACCAAGATGATCTCCATGTCCGTGAGTAATTATGATATAGTCGGCACTGATCTGATCTGATTTGATGGGGGCAGAAGGATTATTATCCAGAAAAGGATCGATCAGGATCCTTTCTCCGTTGTTGGTGGTTATCTGAAAGCCTGAGTGTGATAAGAATTTCAATTTCATCGGTCTCTCCTTGATTATATTTTCTTTATTCTCGTTCATTTTCCTTATCTGTCAATAACTTTTCACGATTGATTTAAGGATTTCGGGGATGGTTGGCTCCCACCTGCCACTTCGAACGAAGTTCTAAATCAAGGGAGCACTCTGCGAGTGCTGTGGCAACGAGGACGTTGCCACCCCGAA
>CAZSVG010000122.1:0-469 GCA_964610195.1 uncultured Candidatus Cloacimonadota bacterium
GAGATTTTGATCGAGATAATCAGAATCTGCAATTGGCTGGTAGTTCACCCGCATATGATCACGATATATATGATATCCCATCAATTCACGATTATTTCCAGGCATAGGTGGAATCCAATTCAACTGAACATTGTTGCGATTATACGTTTCTGCTGTCAGATTAGCAGGGGGATCATTGAACATGGCAGAATTGACCATCGATACTTCTGTATCGGCAGTTAATCCATCTTCTATCGTTATATTGTAAACAGTCTGTTCAACAAAACCGGGTTTAGATACGGTTATTGCATAGACACCGGAATAAATAGAGGTAATCATAAAAGTACCGTCTGCAGCAGTCAGGGCGGTCTTATAACCACCGGGGAAACTAATCAGAGCATTCTCAATTGGTTCATTGAACGGATCTGTAACTGTTCCGGTTAAATTCCCCACCCCGGTTCCATTAAAGACGAATTTTGTTCTGATCTGG
>CAZSVG010000122.1:479-4296 GCA_964610195.1 uncultured Candidatus Cloacimonadota bacterium
TCCGGCATCATTCAGGTCGATCGGATCGGAGGAATGGGTAGATAGAAGACGACCTTCTCCATCAATAAATCCGCCGTTGAATCTTCTTAAGCCATCTGTATTATGCCAGTTGTACTCTCTGTATATTCCTAACAGCAAGTTCCCTCCGCTGTAGAAATATGGGGTATCAAGCATTATATAGCAATTATTCAACCCGCTCGAAAAACTGATATATCCGTCAAATACCAGATCCAGATCATCTGTTGGCATGAATTCATCAGTGAAATAATCGAGATCTATTTCTCCCAGATAAATCTTTATTTTACTATCTTCTACTGCATCTGAGAAGTCATAAACAAAACCAATAAAATCTATAAATCCTGTTTCATCCAATTCATCTTCCAGGTAAATCATCTGAGTATAGCAGTATTTTGTGTTGAAATACATTGGAAGTGTGTTCCACCCATAATTGGGACCGATATCAACCAATGTCGAGTTGGGATTAAAAACGATGATCGGAAAGAAATCGGTTTGGTTATCATCAGGGTATTGATCGAGATGATAAAATACACCGGCATTGATAATCCTCTCTCCGGGGAATTCAGGTGTATAGTAGAGATCGTAAGTCATTTCATCACCCGGTTCGAGAAAACCGATAAATGGTGAGTAATAATCGAGAAGTTCACCCTCTTCCGTTGCCAGGAATAAGATCAGGTCATTAGCCGGGATTGTGATTGATCCGGTGTTTCTTATCAGAAGCATAAATTCAGACTCTTCTCCAACAACCAATTCGGCTTCGTAGGTAAGATCTAATACTGCAACATCACACTGGTAAGGAACATATTCTTGTAAAAGTTCGGTAAGATTATTTCCCAGATTATCATCACCATCCAGAACTACTTCTCCATATATTTGATGGTATCCACCATTCTGTGGTATCCAGAAGAGAGTGTAATCAACCTCGTCTCCGGCAGTAATTGGGATATCACCGGTTTCAGTATTGATGAGAGTTCCATCTTCATCTTTTAGCAAAACAGTATAGCTATTTTGTGTATTGACTCCGACATTTTTTATCGTTACTATAATGGGGGTGGAAGCGCCAATCGAGGGGGTGTTGGGACAGCTGATATCTACCGCAGCCAGATCATCATCATATGCTCCGGAGATATACATTCTATAGATCATCCAGGAATTGAAATTATAAGTATTACCACCGGCACTACGGAAACGGATCTGAATATCTTCACCGCTGTATTCAGTCAGAGAGGCGGTATATGCTGTTCCACCAAATTCTCCCCAATCTTCATTGGTGGAGTGAGTCCAGATAACATCAACTATACCATTATTCAGCACAGCAATTTCGAAAAACTCTCCCTCTTCCGAAAACTCATATTGATCTATATATTGGAAGAGGGTAAGATCTCCAACATTATCAGGTAAGCTGATAACCGGTGATATTGCTGACA
This sequence comes from uncultured Candidatus Cloacimonadota bacterium, assembly GCA_964610195.1. Classification (GTDB taxonomy): domain Bacteria; phylum Cloacimonadota; class Cloacimonadia; order Cloacimonadales; family JAJBBL01; genus JAHYIR01. Next base: position 1,925 of record CAZSVG010000122.1, read on the forward strand.
TATCATAGTTTGTCTGCTCAGGGTACCATTCCAGGTTCAACATATTGCCGTTGATGGACCAGTTACCGTTTAATTCCCAACCCGCAGCCGAGTCGAATTCATCTTCCCAGATAATTGTCTGCGCGGATAGGGTGACTGAGACCATGAGCGAGATTATTATGGCGATCAAAAAACTCTTTATCTTCATTTTATTCTCCTTTTATTTGTATTGTATCCGAACCGGTTGTAACCGGTTCGGATACAATTTTTGGTTATTTTATGAGCATCATCCTTCTGGTCAGTTCCTGACCACGATAGGATAATTTGTAGAAATATACTCCGGATCCAACAGCCCGACCGGTATCGTCTCGACCGTTCCAGATTACATTATGTGCCCCGGTTTCCATAATCTGATTATTAATCAGGGTGTTAACCTTTTGTCCTTTGACATTGTAGATATCCAGGGCTACCCGATCGGTCTCATTGATTGAAAAGGATATCGTCGTTGAAGGATTGAAAGGGTTGGGGTAGTTTTGCAATGACAATACTCCGTATTCGTTAACCATACTGTTATCAATCGAGGTGGAACCTTCACTGTAGGTAAAAGTATAGAGCCCAGTCGCCGGAGTTCCAACCCACATTCTACCATTGAGATTGGATGAGATATACATTGTCCAATCGGAAGGAAGGGGTGAATTGCTTCTATTGAAAAACTCTACGTTGTCACCATCAAAGAGCACTATTCCCCCTAAAGTTCCATGCCAGATTCGTCCGTATTCGTCCATTGTGGTTGAAACTACCGGAGAACAGTAACCGTCATTCAGAATAGGGAGGTTATTATTATGATTTACCCAGTTCTGACCATCGAAACTGACCAAACCAAACAGGTTACCGATCCAGAGAGTGTTATTATCATCAAAGTAGAGATTCCAGATCTCCCCGGTCTGAAAAGCTGGTGTATTACCCGGGTGGAAATGTTGCCAGGATTCCCCATTGAATTTGAACAGGCCAAGCTTTGTTCCAGCCCATAATTCATCTCTGATCGGATCAACTGCTATTGTTATAACTTCATTAGATAAGAGTCCGGAATTGTTATTATTATAATGATTCCAGGAGCTACCGTCATAATATGCAACACCACCAGATATCATGTCAAAGCGGCTCATCCAGATATTTCCCTGACTATCTACTGCAACACCATCAGCGTAAGGGTGTTGTAGGTTCGAATTGAATTGATTGATATATGTCCAACCAGAGCCGTCATAGCTCAGAACACCACCCTGATCATATATATTGCCGGTAGCAAGGTAAACTACTCCATCGTTTACTAAGATATCATTCACAGTCCAGGTATCGATCTCATTATAGCTATAGTTAGCCCAGAAAGGATTGTCATATTCAGTCAATCCCCCGGTACCATTATTTAATATATGGAATCCTTCAGCAATCCAAACACTGGTAGGATGATTAGCAGCTACATCCCAGATATGCATGGAGGCCAGACCTGACTCCGGATTGGAGATATCCAACTGTTCAATGATCCCATCTTCATATAAGAAAAGTCCATAGAAGGTGCTGGCAATCAATATTCTTCCGCAGGAATCGGCGTAAATATTGTTAATATTATACTCAGCGATCGGACTATTATACTGATTATAGAGATACCAGTCCACTCCGTTATAAACACCTGCTCCATGACTGGTTCCCAACCATAGATAGCCATTGTTATCAATAGTAACCGAACTGACCGAACCGCTACGAGTATCTTCCGGATTTACATTTCGTAGATGATCGGTTTCTTCAAATGAATTGGTTATCAGCATATCGAGATACTTATCTCTTGGTATAGCACCCTGACGAGATTGGGCTAGATGCTGCAAATTATTATTAGTAGATTCTATTTCTTCAATGAAGGGATATTCATAGCGGATGAATTCAACTCCATCATAGCAATAATATCCATCATAACCACCGGCAAACCAGATGTTACCTGCAGCATCTTCAGTCACATCCCAGAATCTCACCGAGTCATAATCCATCGGTATTTCTGCAAAGTAGTCTGTCCAGACTCCATTGTTATAACTGGCAGTTCCACCACCAACGGTGATCAGATTGTTATCATTGTCATAAGTATAATATTCATCTAAGGTAACCCAGATTTCATCGTTATCTGTGATATGGATAGCTGTTATATTATACGAATTCAGAGCTGAATTTTGTGGATTGAATACTGTCCATTCACCCTGCGGTGTCAGCCTGGCCAGTCCTGAAAAGTAGGTGGCTACCCAGATATTACCTGCACTATCAATATCGAGATCCATTATTATATTGGAAGGTAATGGACTGTTGCTGCTCTGATATACTGTCCAGTTTCCTGTCGTCTCATAGAGATG
>CAZSVG010000123.1:0-4210 GCA_964610195.1 uncultured Candidatus Cloacimonadota bacterium
ATCAATCGTGACAGTATCATGAAAGAATCTGCTGCTCTGACCTTTATTACTGTCTTGAGTTTTATCCCTTTCCTGATGCTGATCTTCTTTATTATCCCCGATATTCCCGGTTTGAATATCAAACATCATCTGCAGGAACTCTTTCTCTCCATCTTACTTCCCGATTCGGTGGATAAAGCAACCGTGTATGTTTCATCTCTCCTTGATCAGAAGATGCCCTCCAATATCTTCAATGTTGCCCTGTTAATTATCACTTCATTTGGGCTTTTCAAGTTTATCAACGGCGCTTTTGACAGGATCCTCAATGTAAACGAATTCGAGAACAAGAGCATCTTTCACAAACTGGGTAAGTTTATTGCCATGATCCTGTTTGGCTTTATCTTCATCCTGGTAATCTTTTCTTCCACATCTGTATCTCTGGTTGCCCAGATCTTTGATCTCCCTTTTATCAAAAATATATCTTTTATTATAATACCGTTTCTGATGTTCTTTTTCGTTAATCTGTTTATCTATTTTTTTGCCACCACTATCCACTTCAGAGCTTCATCATTGTTCATCGGTTCGGCAGTAGCTTCTCTGCTCTGGATCATCGTGAAGCTCGGATTTGATTTTTATATCTCCAATTTGACCAATATGGAGGTCGTTTATGGGGTTATTGCCACATTACCTATCTTTCTCTTCTGGATTTACCTTAATTGGGCTATAATCCTTCTGGGAGTAGTATTGATCGCAGTATTGGAAAATAAAGATGAAAATATAAAAATAGAAGGAAATTAAGTCTATGAAATACGCATTATTAAGTCTAAGCGATAAAGAGGGGATCTTATCCTTTGCCGATGGCTTGATCAAAGCCGGATATAAACTGCTGGCAACCGGAGGGACTGCCCGTCATTTGCAGGATAATAATCTCCCGGTGACCCTGATTGAAGAATTGATCGAGTTCCCGGAGATTCTTAATGGCCGGGTCAAGACCCTTCATCCCAGAGTTCTTGGGGGGATTTTAGCTGATCGGGATAATCCCCAACATCTTGAAGAATTGGAACATTTAATGATCAAATTGATTGATCTTGTGGTAGTCAATCTCTATCCCTTTCAGAAACTCTTTTCAGAGAGCAAAGAAAACAAAAATGCGATCACCCATTCAGAGATGATCGAAAACATCGATATCGGGGGAGTTACTCTTCTGAGAGCAGCTGCCAAAAACTATCAGCATGTCGCTATTGTTACCGAAAAGGAAGATTATCAGCCACTTCTTGATGAATTAAACGAAATGGGACAGATCAGACTGGAAACTCGTTTTATCTTGGCTCAAAAAGCTTTCGCTACTACCTCTGCTTATGATCGCTATATCTATCAATATCTACAGCAATATGATCAGGAGAGCACCTCCGAATTGTTTCTTTTCCCCAATTGGCATAAAACTGAACTCCGCTATGGAGAAAATCCCCATCAGAAAGCCCTCTTCTTCTCTCCCGGAACGGATGGTCTGATTGAACAACTCCACGGGAAACAGCTCTCATATAACAACTATCTTGATATCAATGCTGCTCTAAAGCTAATATACAGGTTCGAGAAGCCGACTGTGGCGATCTTTAAACATACCAACCCCTGTGGTGTTGCCTCTGCTGATGATCTGGTTACAGCTTATCAGAATGCCTTCGCTACCGATCCTCTGTCACCCTTTGGTGGGATCGTTATTATCAATAAACCACTCGATATGGAGACTGCTCAGGCTATCGATAAGATCTTTACTGAAATAATAATAACTCCCGGATTTTCAGATGAGGTATTTCAGTTCCTGCTCAAGAAAAAGGATCGGAGATTGATCAGATATAATCCTTCTCGTCTTGATCAATGGAGTGAAACCCCGGTTTTTATCAGTTGTCTGGATGGAGTCCTCTGTCAGGATATAGATATCAAGAGTGATGATGAAGCAAACTGGAAGATTATGACCGATAGATTGCCGACCCAGGAAGAATACAAATCCCTCCGTTTTTGCTGGAATGTCGTTACCGCTTTAAAATCTAATGCTATCTGTCTCGGTAAAAATGAACAAACTCTGGGATTGGGTATGGGGCAGACCAGCCGCATTGATTCGGCTGAAATAGCCATAAACCGGGCTCAAAAATACAATCTATCCCTGGAAGGGTCTGTATGTGCCTCTGATGGCTTTTTCCCCTTTCCCGATGCGATTGAACTTTTAGCTGCCCGGGGGATCACTGCAGTTATTCAACCGGGTGGTTCCAGAGGTGATGAAGAAGTAATCAACGCCTGTAAAGAAAAGGGGATCAGTATGATCTTTACCGGTCGCCGGCATTTTGCCCATTAAGGAGTTTATTTTAGGAGAGTCATCTTCCTGATCTGAATCTCATCTTCTCTGATTAATTGACCAATATAGACCCCTGATGGTAACTCATTGCCGGAATCATCACAACCATCCCAGATCAGTGAGTGTTTACCGGCTTTTCTATACGAATCGTCGAGAACTCTTATTCTTTCTCCTTTGATATTATAGATGGAGAGCTTGGTTATCCCGGCCTGAGATAGAATAAAGTCGATGGTCGTTACCGGATTGAAAGGATTGGGATAGTTTGCCAACTTGATAGTTGAAAATATCACCCTACTCTCTTCTATTGCTGTAAACTCGAAATTTGTCCCCAAAAATATCCCATTATCGGTGGCCACCAGAAAATTATGAGTATAGATCGGATAGAATTCGAAACAGAAAACTTCACTGATACCAAGCCCAGAACCAATCTCCAGCAACTGACCATCTTCTTCTGCTTCTATCAGGAACAGATTACCATATTGACCGTTACAGCCAACAACCAGATAATTCCAGAAGTTGTATATCTTTTGCGGTTGATAGAAATAGTTGATGAAGGTCAATCCGGTGATCTCTCCATTATCGTATTCAACCCGATAAACAGCATCACTGTCTGTCCCGTCACCAACAGCTATATAAACTTCATTGTTGAATGGATAATTTCTGACATAGATATCGTTGATCACCAGATCTAACTGATACATATGGTATTCGTCGCCATCTTTGATATATAGCTCATCGCCGGTCGCTATGAAGAGAATACCATCAACTGTTTCTTCAATATCCTGGACGTTTTTATTGGCAAAATAGGGTATTGCTGACCACTCATCTCCGGTTGCAGAATAAATAAGACCTCCGTAATCATCAAATCCATGCCCATAGTAAAATCCGGAAGAGAGTTTCTTCACAAAATTCGGATAAACATACCAGTCAATGATTTCAAACTCCTCGGTGATCGGATCAAAAACATAAAGACCATCACTCCAGGTTCCTCTCCCAAAGGCACAGAAAATCCGATGATGATCATCATCAGGCACTACAGAAACCATACCCAGATTCGACGAGAAATTGAAGATCTCAAAATCATTCGGACCAGTGAAGTACCCTAACCCGCCACCATCTCCCGGTAGAGCAAAGAGTAAGCCATCTTCATATATTCCATCTATTGTAGTATAGACCATATCGACTACCGAGCGGTTGATTATCTGATACATCTCTTCCCAATCGCGGGTCTGTGAATAGAGCATTGAGGAGCATAGAACCAGGATCAGGATTGTGAGCGAAGTGAATCTTTCTTTAAACATATACACCCCCTTTTTCGTGCATATATGTGTTGATTGTCGAGATATTACCATTAATTAATAACAAATTTATTTTATAAACTGAGGTTAATTTGTCAAGCTTTTCTTGAGATCTCAAATCAAGAGTAGTAACCGGGACATTGCCACCCCGATAAAGTTTTGTTACTCAGGATGACAATTATTTGTAGCATAGACTTTAGTCTGTGTATTTTTCTTGTAACATAGACTTTAGTCTGTGTATTTTTCTTGTAACATCGGCTTCATTCTATGATTCCTTCTCCTTCGATACATTCTGCACCAAAATGATGAACACCCTCGATGAAGCAAATCATTTTGGTGCAGAACACTCAGGATGACAATTATAGGTTATTTATCGGATTGAAGTTTCTTCATCAACCCCTCTTGTCATGCCGAGCGCAACATAGTGGAGTCGGACATCTCATTACTTGTTTATCTTCTTTGTTTACACTTGAGGAGATCTCTCCGTTCCGCTTCGCTTCAGTCGAGATGACAAAGAAGAATGATTCACTTCAGTCGAGATGACAAAGAAGAATGATTCTCTTCAGTCGAGATGACAAAGAAG
>CAZSVG010000124.1:0-4203 GCA_964610195.1 uncultured Candidatus Cloacimonadota bacterium
GAATATCATCCGTTAGAGATAGACCTGACAGCCCTGGATGAACAGATTGATTATTTCAATTCCTTCGATGAAAAACAGATTGAGAGTTTCCTGAATAGTAATCATGAAGCTCTGGAGAATCATAATCCGGATCTAAAAAATCTCGAGTTAACCCGTAAAATGATGAGTAAAAACTATACTATAGCCAAGGGTAATTTCTTGCCCAACCTGAGTTTACAGTTTACCTATGAACTGGAGAATGACGATCAACTCGATTTTTCAGGAGACCGAAACTGGAATCTGGCTGCCGTGTTATCATTCCCCATTTTCCGTGGTGGTGCTAATTACACTAACCTGCAGAAGGTCAGAAATGAAAAAAGAAAAACTGAATATGCTGCTTCAGCCATGGAGGATTATCTGATCCTCGAGACGAGAAGATTATCCCGTCAGTTGATTACTCAGGCCATGAAAGTTGAGAGCTATAAGACAGCACTGGAATATGCTCAAGAGAATTATAACCTCTTGCGGAATTTGTTTGAACAGGGGTTATTGACCAGCAGTGAATTCTTGGATGCCGACACTTTGTTGATCAGTGCTGAAACCAATCTAATCGCTGCTTATTACGATTTTGTTATAACCCGTTACGAATTAAATAAATATACGACCTTGAAGGAGGTTAAATGAAAAAGTTTTATCTCATATTTATCCCAATTCTTCTCATGATATTATTATTTGGTTGTGCTCAAGATGATCAAACTCAAACCACTGATGATGTTGCCATCCTGGCAGAAAGAAATGTCCGGATTGCCGAAGCAGTGCGGAAAGACATCTATAGTGGGATCAGTACAACCGGCAGGATAGAATCTGAAGCATCGATCAATATCTCACCATCTCTACCGCTCAGAGTAGTCAAGATCCACAAACCGGAAGGGAGTATGGTTAAAAAGGGGGATCTGTTGATCGAGTTGGATAATGTCAATCTAGTCCAGGCAGAGCAGACATTTCTTAGTTTGGAGAGAAACTATAACCGCATGACCGAACTTTATAGAAATGATGCCATCGATCAGAAGAGTTATGAAGAGATCCGCACCGCCTATGAAGTGGTCAAGAGCAGTTATGAATATACTCTCGATAACACCAGGATCAAAGCCCCTATTGATGGGAAGATTATATCCATCTCTCTGAAAGAGGGAGAAAATTATAATTCTATGATGTCCCCCTATTTGGTAAAGATCCTCTCCCTGGATAAGATGAAGGCAGTAACTCATTTATCAGACAGAGACTTTATGAAAACCCGGATAGGGATGAAAGCAGTTGTAAGGGTTGATGCCTTACCGGAAAAGGACTTAACAGGCCATATAAGTTTTATCTCCACCGAAGCAGATCGTTTCACCGGAACCTTTCGCTGCGAAATCATCATCGATGATAGTAGTGATGTTCTAAGACATAACCAATTCGCTCGGGTCTTTGTCGCTACCGAAGAATCAAAAAATGCGATCGTTGTCCCTCAAACAGCCATTATCAACGGTAACACTCTATTTACAGTTTCCAACAATATGGCCCATAAAAAAACAGTAACTACCGGAGTATTTTCCAATGATGAAGTGGAAATTACCGCTGGGCTAGAAGCAGGTGAACAGGTAATCGTTCTCGGTAATATAGGTCTTTCGGATAACTATCCGGTCAATATAATCGAATAGAAAAGCAGCAGTAACAGAATATAGAGGACATAAAATGAGAATAGCTGAGTTTTCAGTCAAACGTAGAGTAACTATAATGATGATGACTGTTTTGATCATCATTCTTGGTGGTTTATCGGTTTCCCGGCTTGGACTGGAATTATTACCCGATATGGATTATCCGATTATAACCATCCTTACAACTTATCAGGGTGCCTCACCGGCAGACATAGAAGAAACGGTCACCAGACCGATCGAGCAGGCTATTGCTACAGTTAAGGGCATTAAAACCTATTCCTCCCAGAGCACAGAAAACTTCTCTCTGATTATGATCGAATTTAACTGGGGTATCAATCTTGATTTTGCTGCTCAGGATCTCCGCGATGCTGTTGATCAGATCACCGGTTATCTTCCCCGTGATGTAACTAAACCTCTGGTTTTCAAATTCGATATGGGTCTGATGCCGGTCTTGAGTTATGGAGTTACCGGTCAGATGAGTAGCTATGATCTGCGCAAACTCCTTGATGATGAGATTTCCATTCGCCTGAAGCAACTTATCGGTGTAGCAGCTGTTAATGTTATGGGTGGTGACGAGCAGGAAAAGCAGATCATTGTAGATAAGAATCGTCTTGATTTTTATGGTATCTCTATCAATGAGATCGTAGGTGCCGTTGGACTGAGTAATCTCAATATGGCAGCAGGGCATATCCGTAGCCAGAAAAACGAGTATTTATTACGGACTGTAGCCCAATATCAAGACCTGGATGATATCCGTAATACACCTGTCAGATTAACTGAAAGCGGACAGATGATCTATATCAAAGATCTGGCCGAAGTTAAAGAAGCACCCAAAGAAAAGCGCTATATGATCAGAACTAATCAACAACCCACTGCCTATCTCTGGATATCCAAAGAATCCGGAGCAAATACTCTTACGGTATCCAACCGGATTAAAGCAGAAGTTGAAGCTATTCATAACGATTATGGAGATCAGGTAATCTTTCACGAGATCATGGATCTGGGGATGCCCATACAAAAAGTTACCACAGGTGCTGCTTCCAACCTGCTAATTGGTGGATTATTGGCTATCATCATCATGTTTCTCTTTCTCCGCAACTGGAGACCGACTCTGGCAATATCGATTGCCATCCCCATCTCGGTCATCGCTACCTTTGTAGCTTTATACCTGGCTAATTTTTCTCTTAATTTGATGACTATTGGCGGTCTGGCCCTGGGTGTCGGGATGTTGGTAGATAATGCTATTGTGGTAATAGAAAATATCTATCGACACCTGGAGATGGGGAAATCAAGAATTGATGCTGCTAAAGATGGAACGTCCGAAGTCGGGATGGCCATTACTGCTTCCACTTTAACAACAATTGCTGTATTCTTTCCCATGCTATTCAGTGAAGGTATTACCGGTGTTTTGGTGAGAGGATTGGCTCTAACGGTAGCTTTTTCATTATTTGCCTCTTTATTCGTCGCTCTGACAATAGTGCCTGTTATCGCCTCCTATATTTTTAAAAAGAACAGTGGTGCTGATTCTCCGGTAATGAAATCAAAACAGCTCTTTGAGAGGTTCAAAAAACACTATTTGAAGATTCTGAATTATCTGCTCCGTCATCGGTTAGCCACTTTAACCGTAGTGGTGATTCTCTTTGTCTCTTCTTTTGGTTTACTATTTTTTATCGGCACTGAATTCATGCCTGAGCAGGAATCACCATTTTTGATATTAAATATGAAGATGCCTATCGGAACAACGCTTGATGAGACCGATCATATGGTCAACCAAGTGGAACAGGTATTCCTGGAAACCGAAGGTATGAAAAATGTGGTATCCATTATTGGTCCTATGGAAGAAGGGGCTATGGATCCGACCAATCCGCAGGATGTTAACGAAGCCCAGATTGTTGGGAGATTATATGAAGCTAAAGACCGGAGTAACACTTTTGAAGAAATCAGGGAGTCGATCAGAACAAATCTCCCCCATATAAACAACGGAGAATTCAAATTCCTGACAACTGCTGAAATGATGGGTGGCGCTTCAAATCCTGTGGAGATTAAAGTTTTCGGGAGAGATCTGGAGCAGTTGAAATCTATAGCTCATGATATTGAAACCCGGGTCGCTAATGTTCAATATATAACCGATGTCACCAATTCTCTGCGAGAGGGGAAACCGGAAGCCCATATTGTTATTGATAAAGAGAAGGCTGCCCAATATGGGTTCACTACCAATCAGATAGCATCCACAATCAATACAGCAACCTTGGGCAGTCTGGCAGGTGTTTTCCGGAGAGCTGGTGAAGAGATCGATATCAGAGTAAGATTGGATGAGGAATACCGACGAACTGAAACTGACATTTTACAACTTACGGTGGCCTCTCCCCTGGGCTTTAATATCCCGCTCAATCAGATCGCCACCATCGAATATTCCGAAGGTCCGGTCAAGATTGACAGAGAGAATCAAACCCGCAAAGTTACTATAACAGCTGGTATCACCGGAACTAACAATGTTGGTGGAGTTGTCGGTTCGGTAAGAAGAGAG
>CAZSVG010000125.1:0-4050 GCA_964610195.1 uncultured Candidatus Cloacimonadota bacterium
ACCATCTATTTTGATATGGACGAACTGGTGATCGGTATCAAAACCACCAGGCGATCAGTTATCAATCTGGAACAGATGAAATTCAATAATCTGGCACTCAATAAGATGACCTTCAAAAACGACAATTCCGGTTTGGTTATTATCTCCGGCCCTCCCGGTTCGGGGAAAAGCAGTTTGGTCGATGCCATAGTGAATCTTAACAATAGCTTTTTATCCGGTAATATTGTGCTTATAGCCGATTCTCTGGAATATATTCACGAATCAAAAAACAGTGTGATCAGACATCAAAAGTTATACCGGGATGTCAATTCGGTTACTGATGCTCTGGACAGATGCCTCGATCAAAATCCCAATATGGTAGTAATCGAGGATATCACCTCCCCCGAGATTTTAGATGGCGCCTTACGGCTTGTCGATACCGGATGCCTGGTTGTAGCAACATTAAAGAATAAAAGTGTGATCGAAGTGATCTATAAATTACTTTCCTTCTATCCCCCGGAATCGCATGATATGATTAGGAGACATCTGGCAAGAGCTCTGGGAGTAATCGTCTGCTGTCAGTTATTGCCGACCAATCAAAAGAAGATGCTCCCGGTTAAGGAGATCTTTGTCAATAATGAACAACTGTTCCAGGTTATCTATTCCGGTAACATCGAAGAGATCTATCCTATAATTCAGCGAAACAGGAAGTTAGGATTACAGACCATGGAGCAGGATCTGTTAGGTTATATCAAAGCCGGAGTTATCACGACAGAAGTTGCCATGGAAGCTGCCAATCGTGCTAAACTCCTCAAAGATATGATGCAATATACATCTTCGGAGTCATAAACAAAGATTTTAGACAAAGACAAAGAAAAACCCCGTCCATTGGAAGGGGCTTTTTCTTAATCAAGTTGCAATTCTATTTATAAAGCTTCCTGTTAGGTTGTTGTTATGATTTTACTCCATATAAACGATATAGTACTTAAAGATACTATGAATCTGGGGACCATGTTCACCGCCTAAAGCTTCATCATAATGAAAGGCGATCGTACCAACAATATCAACTTCATAACCGACTATTGCGCCAAAGAAATTAGTTGTTCCCAGTAGATCGATGTAAGCTGAAGGTGCATAAATAGCGGCGTGAGTGTCCGAAGTCCCTCTAAAAGCAATATTTGTGCAGTTTTCAGTACCGAATATCTGGAGATTGGATGGCACTTGCGAATTATTGACAAAACCTGTTCCGCCAACATCCATGTTACCGTCGACATAAATTGTCAGTGTTGAATTAGGATTAGTAGCATTTCCTATCGCTATCGTAGCAGTGCCACTGGTAGTAAAATTCCCGGTTACATATAGAGTAACATCACCTTCTATAGTGAGCACTCTGTTTCCACCAACGCTCAGATTTCCATCAATACGATAGATACCTTCGGTGATCGTATAGTTTGTATTGGGAATTGTTAGTGGTTCACCACCGTCAGGCATTTCAACCGGTGGGAGATACTTATTTACATTGTATTCGGGATCAGGTCCATAAATCTGATCAATTCTATTGATAGGATAGTTATCACTCACGTAGGGTAAGTCTGTACCTACCGGAGCATTTTGGAATTCACCCTCATATGACCAGAGAGAATCGGGTGAATTAGTATTATAACTATCGATGTAGGGATTGGGGTTATTCATTATGATCGAAGTCTGAGCATAGATGGCGTAATCCCAGATTGGAAAGGTGGTTTCATTCTCTCTGAGGAGTACATTAGTCTGTTGGATATTGTCATGAAAACTCTCTTTCCCGGCAACAACGAGCAATAAATCAGTCGATCCGGTAACTCTCTCTAATTTTATAAACTCATAGCTTCCGTTCAATTCTGGCCAGTCAATAAAACCTTCAGGTAAGAAATCATCGATAATATTTTCAGTTAAGTCTTGAACAGCTAAATGAACTTTAGTGAAATCGGGCCAACCTGATTGATCAGGCCGCATGATATTACGTGAGATCATTTGAGCAGAACTATTGGCTAAATTCTTAGCCTGTTTATATGAAAGCTCGTCAACATTATGTATAACACTGCTTGTCTTGGAATTATTAGATGCGATTACGAAGTAAGAAAATAGTACGATTAGTGTTATAATTAAGATAATGGCATATCTACCCATAATTAACCTCCCCGGTGATTAGCCGGTATTTAATAAGTGCCGACCATATTTCTGAGATGTATATTCCTGAGAAAGAAATCTCTTTCGATGATGACAACAAAATTCTGGAGCATATCCTGATAGAATTCTTCATCTCTGCTTCTTAAACCAAGATTGACTCTCAGAATATTAACCGCATTTTTATCGGTAGCCATTACATATTGGTTATTTGAAGTATCTAAGGTTAATAGAGAGAAAGTAAATCCTTCATTATCCATATTCAATTGATAGGACCTGGAAGATATTACTTCATCGTCTTCGTCTGTGTATAGGATATTCAGATTTCTCTCATCATTATCAAACTCGATGAAAACTCTTTCACCCTGAGTATTGATGAAAGAAATATCATTAGTAAATGATCCATCAGGATGTTCGGTAAAATCAGAAAGAGTCTTTATCTCCTCTTGGATAATGGCAGCAGCAGCATCTGCCTGGGTTTGCATCCGTTGAAAAACATCGTTCTCCACTTTGGTTCTCATCGTCATCAGATGAATCCCAAAAACCAATATGGCAATGATTACGGCAATTATCGCCGATTGAAGTATATCTAACATAATATTAACCTCGCTATTTATTCATTTAATCCCAGCTATATCTCCACCAGGGAATAAGACTGGCACTATATTGTGACCGAATGTTATTTAAGGTTGAGTCGGCATAAACGGAAACGGTCACTTTTTTGTAGTTGTAAGGTAAGTCTGAACCAGTAATCAATTCAACTTCAGTGAGAGCATATAGCGTTCTACCTGAACCGAAAGTTTCATCAATAACTTCACCATGAAAAGATTCTAAAGCGTTATATTCTGTATCTGTTTGGGCACGTTGAGAAACTCTTTCTAAGACAGTTTGTCCGAAATTAATTGCTTCCTGATCAACCAGACCATCAACAGTAGAAGCAATAGATCCAATCCGGGCACGGTTGATATTCACTGCTATTGTTACCAGCAAAACAAGGGCTAATATAGCCACTAAGGTCTGACCTAAATTCATGGCTTACCTTCCTTTATTATCTTCATTAGGAGATGTCTCCTCTCTTTTAAATCATGCATAATGCATTCCATAAGTTTTCTTCGATAGGTATCTTTTCTCAAATTATTTATCTATATATAATATAATGAAAAAATGTCAAGAGATAACGATTAATTATACATATCCCCCTGTTTTTTGTCTAAGGTATTTCCACCTGTTGATATTGGAGCTACTTCCCTACAGAGTGGTTGATGTTTGGTCTTCTTGCCGAAATATAAATTATGCCACCCTGAGTGATTATTGGGAATACTTCTTGTTAATCCAATCCAATAATTGTATCGAAGGGTCATTGGCTGCTTTTTAAGGGTAGGCAACCGAGGAATTTACTACATTGTGGCTGCTCCTGAGCTCGACGAAATCAGCCTCCCGCTTGCCTCATCGGACGGTGTCCGATTACCCATTGCTTTGCTTCCCTTGTTTTTCTAAACCCACCCACCGCCCAAATGGAGCTGCGCTCCATACCTGACACTACGTGTCAGGCTATGTTGTGATGCCCTTCCAGGGCTTAAAAAAAACAAGATTATGTGTGATGCAATGTTGTGTTACTTATTCCGGCTTGTTCTGCTGAGATATTATTTAGAGCTATTTCGTAGAATGTCGAAGGATTTCCGAACTGGCAAGCTCCCGCTTGCCAGTTCGGGTGTAACCCGAAATATCTGGAGCACCGGCAATGGCATTCAGATGTTCAACCGATAAAATTTCGGGGGGATGTGTGATACCGATTTATTAATGCTGCAGATTTTTCCATACTTGCAGCTTGAAAATATCAATTAGCGGCAGATGATATTGCTATTTAAGGGTAGCTATCTATAAGTTCAACTAACAATCATAAATAAA
>CAZSVG010000126.1:0-4020 GCA_964610195.1 uncultured Candidatus Cloacimonadota bacterium
AATGTTGGCATAGACATCGAGACGATCATCAGTATGAGAGAGGATAGTTTTAAAGAGGCCCATTATAAGATCCCCGAGAAGGAATTCCCCTATACACCGGGACTGCCGAAAGTAAAACTCCTCGGTACCGGCGGAACAATCGCCTCGAGATTGGATTACCGGACAGGTGCCGTGATACCCGCTTTCTCACCAGGCGAGTTGTACGGTGCTGTCCCTGAATTGGCTGATATATGTAACCTGGAGACGGAAAAACTCTTCGCTGTCTTTTCAGAGAATATGGGACCCGAACAGTATAAAAAACTGGCCGTCTCGATTGGCGAAGAGATAGAAAAGGGTATTGAAGGGATCATTATCGGTCACGGAACCGATACCATGCACTATACCTCTGCCGCCCTGTCATATATGTTACAGGACCTCCCTATTCCGGTGGTGATGGTCGGTTCGCAAAGATCTTCAGACCGCCCTTCTTCCGATGCGGCATTAAACCTGATGCACGCAGCCTATACCGCCGGAAATTCCGATATAGCTGAGGTGATGGTCTGCATGTTCGGGCCTACCAGTGATGAATATGGATTACTCCATCAGGGTACAAGAGTAAGAAAAATGCACTCCTCTTACCGTTCGACCTTCAGAACCATTGGAGATACGCCACTGGCGACGGTGAAACTTGGGGAGATCAAACCGATCAAGAGAGATTATAACCTGCGGCGTAAAGACCGGAAAGTAAAGGTCATGCCCTATTTCGAAGAACGGGTGGCCATGGTGTATTATTACCCCAATATGCACCCCGATATGATCGACTCCCTGACAGATAAAGGATATAAGGGGATCATTATCATCGGCACAGGACTGGGGCATATCAACAAACCTCTCTATCCTGCCATCAAAAGGGCAATTGCCAAAGGTATCCACATCTATATGACCGTCCAGACCCTCTGGGGTTTTGTGCATATGTTCGTCTATGATACCGGGCGTGATCTGATGAGTTATGGGATCGTTCCGGCTGAAAATATGCTCCCGGAAACAGCATACATCAAACTGGGATGGGTTTTAGGGCAGACAGACGATCCTGACGAAGTGAGGAAAATGATGCTCACTCCGGTAGCTCGCGATATTACGGCGGGAGAGCCATATAACGGGTATCTGATCTATCAGGGTGGCATTCCGGAAGTGGAAGAATTCATCAGGAAATTTCATAAATAGGTGATTTGATTCAGGAATCATTTCCAATAGGATCTTTGAACCAGGAGTTTTCAATAGAGGTTAACCGAAAAGACGAAAAACGCTTCGAAACCTTCAACTAATATAGACAGCAATCTTTCTTCTATCAGGGCCAACATGGATATAACTTCCATTTCTCATTGATAACAAAAATGTAGGTTCAGCGGAAATCCATCGGTTCGTAATTAAATTGCCAATGTTGCTTGCCAAGCCAACCTATCCTTTGCAGGTTCTCTCTTCGTTAAAACAAGAAAATCTTGTTCTGTACCTGAGGGTGATCTCATTCTCGGTGAGACAATCTTGATAGCTATTCCAAGAATTTATTGAGCTTCAGTTTTACATTAAAACACTTTCCGAAGAACAACTACAAACTTCGAAATCATTTGCTGAACAGCTTATAGTTATTATCTCCTGATTAAAGGATCATTTCTTCTTCGATCTCCTGTAGGAATAATAAGTTGCGTACTATCAATCTCTTCTGAAGAACTAACAATCCGGTAGAATCTCCTCTCGGAAAAAATCGTGTCGGTGTAGCCCGGTTCAGATACAATAGCAATCTCATCCCAATCCTCAGCATATGGATCTTCGGAAATTAATATCTTATAGGAGTTGGCACCTTCTACGACCTCCCAGTTGAGAAACAGATTACCAGCTAAGATGGAAATTGCAACAACAGGAGCCTCCAGTTCAAGAGGATCATCGGTTTCAATAATTATGTTATCCACCATCCACCAATTGATGTTCAAGGAGTTTTGACCGTGAGCCCGGAATCTAATCTTAAAAATTCTATTTGTTGCGTGAGGGCTAATATTAACCATTAGAGTTGTCCAGGGGATATTCCCCGCCTGATTGTTTAAGCTGGCAACCGTTTGCCAGGCAGAACCATCAAAAACTTCAAAGGAAAGTTGTTCGATTGTGGATAAATTATAGTTACTCAGATAAACATCAAATTGAGCAGTTATATTATTGACTCCGGTTGCATCGATTTCCTTGCTCAATAGATCAAAACTATAATCATAAGAAGCTGGATTATAATTGAATCTGGCTGCAGGTGGTGGGTTACCAAAGGAAGCATAAATCGCCCAATTCCCTTCCAAAGTCCATTGATTGGTAAGATGATTACCGGAAGACCAATCCTCAATGAACGGTAAAACCATTGGTTCATCTGAATAAACAATCATGGTTACCGGAATTATCACATCATTAACCGGAGCATTATGACTGATAATAATCTCAGCAATATGCAGGCCAAGGGGCATATCTATCGTATCGAGGACAACATCAACGATAACACTCTGCCCGGGTTCAACAGTTCCCGATGTGGGAGCAACAATTAACCAATCTGGGTTCTCTTCACGTTCCAAAGCTGGGTTCAGATCGATCTGAGATTTTTGATCAGACAGAGACCAAAATCCCGATAATCCTCCCTGCCGATCAACTTCTATTCTGATATCCTCTGATTGGTTCGGAGATCCCGGAAACATTTCTTTGGTGACATATCTTCTTTCGTATATCTTATCGGGACGATCACTTTGATCCATATATTCAATTGCCCGCATAGAGCCCTGAGTGCCTGTCTCTCCTCTCAGCCGGGACACAAAAATCATAAAATCCAGTTCTCCAAGACCATCATTGGTAATTGTTAGAGGGATAGTCAAGAATGTTGACTGAAGCAGAGTTTCATTGATCACACTCGGAGTGACTGTTATCGAAGGTGGGGCATAATTCCAGATCTGCAGATCATCGATAGCTACACCTTCAGAAACAAACGAAGAGTTCGAACCGAAGCGGAATCTTAATTTAACTGAACTCTCATGTGCAAAATCTATTAACGTTGTTTCAAATTTTGTCCAATGGTAGGTATAACCGGACCATTTGGGTGGAGGTATCTGACCCCAAACTTCGTTGTTATTATAGAATCCGGGACTACCTGTCACATGCTGCCAACTCGATCCTTGATCTGTTGAAGCTTCGAGGATCAAGGCATCCCAGCCATATTCACACGCAATGTTTAACCAGAGAGATAGATAGGGATAATCGAGAGCACTGAAATCAAATTCCGGAGACATCAACCAGCTGTTGGCATTGTTGTCATAATTGGTTGTCAGTCTTGTCATCCAGGCATTTGTTCCGCTATGGGCACTATTGATATATATTTGACCGGGAGTCCCTAATTCCCAATGATCAGCACCGGAAATAGCTCCACTTGACCAATGCTCTGATCCGGTCTCGAAATCTTCAAAATAGGGAAACTGATCGATAATGGAACTAACCGTCGTGATCATGATATTATCAACATACCAGTGATTGATATTATAACTGTGCAGGCCGTGAGCCCGGAATCTAACCTGAAATATTCTATTAGCCGCATGGGAACTGATATCATAGTTAACCGTTGTCCAGGGTATATTCCCCTGTTGATTATTGAAGGTAGCTATCGTTTGCCAGGCAGTGCCATCAAAAACTTCAAAAGAGAGCTGCTCAACTGATGCTGTATTATAGTTACTGAGGTAAACATCGAACCGGGCATTTATGACATTCAAGTTTCTGGCATCAAGGTTAAAACTCCTTAAACTGCGGCTATAGTTCGACATGTTGTAATCAAACAAAAATCTGGCTGTGGGTGACGGATTACCATTATCCGGGAAGATCCCCCAGCTATATTCAGCAGTCCATTGATTCTCGGAAAAATTACCAGAGGACCAATTTTCAGTAAAAGGGATATTGATCGGTGAAGATAAATTAATATTGTCTATTGACCAGAAGTCTAACCATGTGGTGTTAATGCCATGAGCACGG
>CAZSVG010000127.1:0-4001 GCA_964610195.1 uncultured Candidatus Cloacimonadota bacterium
ATGGTCTTGCTTTTCTCCCGCAGGTTTTTCCCTACTCTCTAACTCTCTAAAACCTCTTATTTGTCACTCTTCGTTCTTTACTTCCTCCAATTTTTTCGGGATGTCGAATTATACATCCTCCTACTTATATATAGATTACATTTGACGAACTTGAAAACGAGGAGAAGAGCCCGTAAGGCTTACCAGAAAGGGATAAACCAGGCATGAAAAATATTTTAAGACGTAAATGATACTTGACAAAACATAGTTTTTCGGTGTTTTTCCAGTATATCTATAGGGAACCTTGTAGTCGGCCCGGGCCGACTACAAGGTTCCCTAAGGTTATCACATGGAGATGTTTCCCGAAGGGAAACATATATTGAGTTATTCAATAATTACGATTAACCTGATGTTATACTGAGTAACTTACAATCAGAACAGACTGTATGGAGTCGGGGCATGTGCCCCGACTCTACGGCGTTATACCTGTATCAGAACAGAAAATTATCACCCTGATTGATTCTGGAAAGGTTCGAGAGTGGCCTTTGAATAAGATTGACAAATAACACTTTAACTTTAGTTTGACCCGAAAACTGATAGTTGAGTTGAGCTTATAGTCAGGCTGGACGTACAAGAATAAATAAGAAAATGGAGAAGAGAGTGACCAAGGAAGAGCAATTTGAGATCATCAAACGGGGAGTGGAAGAGATGATCCCGGAGGAGGAGATGCTGGGCAAGCTGGCCAAGGCAGAAAAGACCGGCAAGCCACTCCGGGTAAAGTATGGGATCGATCCGACCGGGAGTGATGTCCATATCGGACATCTGGTCCCGATCCGCAAGATGCGGGAGATGCAGGATCTGGGGCATATCGGAGTGATCATCATCGGTGATTTTACCGCCCAAATTGGTGATCCGACCGGGAGAGATACTTCCCGACCACCATTAACAGGAGAGCAGGTCAAGAAGAATGCCGAAAGGTATATGGAACAGCTATATACTGTATTAGATAAAGAGCGAACTGAAGTCCGCTGGCAATCCGAATGGTTTTCCGGGATGAATCTGATTGATGTGATCAAGGTTCTCTCCAAATTTACCCTGGCTCAGTTTATGGCTCATGAGACTTTCCGCACCCGATATGAAAAGGGGTTACCTCTGGCCATGCATGAGATCATGTATCCGGTACTGCAGGCTTATGATTCGGTCGCCATACAAGCCGATATCGAGCTCGGAGCCACCGAACAGAAGTTCAACATCCTCTGCGGGAGGGACATGCAGCGTTATTTTGAGATGGAACAACAGATCGCCCTGCTCTTTCCGATCCTGACAGGGACTGACGGGGTCAATAAGATGAGCAAGAGTTTGAATAATTATGTTGCCGTGCTCGATCCTCCAAACGATAAATACGGGAAGATCATGTCTATCCCGGATAGTCTGATCCTGCAATATTACCAACTGGCAATTGCTTCAACAGATGCCGAACTAGAGGAGGTGAAAAAAGAGTTGGTTGCCGGTAAAAATCCCAAATATATCAAACAGACGCTGGCCAGAAAGATCGTGAGCTTCTTCCATGGTGAAGAAGCAGCCCGGCAGGCTGAGGAAGAATTTGAGCGGGTATTTTCACAGCGAGATGTTCCCCAGGATATTCCCGAATATCAATGTGACTCTTACCCTGTCTGGATAGTGAAATTGCTTACAGATAGCGGTTTGTGCCAATCGAGCGGAGAAGCCAGAAGAATGATCAAACAGAAGGCGGTAACGATCAATAACCGGAAAGTGGAAGATGAGAATGAAACTTTAGAGAGCAATGATGAGTTGTTAATAAAGGTCGGGAAGAGAAGGTTCCTGAAGGTAGTTAAGAGCAAGAATGATTAATAATGGAGGAAAGAACCCTTCGATACGATTCGGCTTTGCCGAATCACTCAGGGTGACAATTTCAAGATGTTAGGTTTAAGGGGTTAGGGGAAAAACCGAAGGAAGTGGAGCAAAGCAAAAGGAACCACAGAGACACAGAGACACGGATAAAAAGATAAAAAAAAATTAAATACTCGTTAAAAAATGATCAAGGTAATAAGAACAGATAGAGATGATCAATAAAAAGGAGATTAAGTTTAGATAGATGGAATATTTAGTAATAGTGCCGGTAATATTGATGAGCATCATCATCCACGAGATCAGTCATGGTTTCGTGGCTATGTTGTTGGGTGATGATACGGCCAAGAGATACGGACGGTTATCTTTCAATCCGCTCAAACATGTTGATATCTTCGGAACGGTAATCCTCCCTTTATTATTACTGATCACAACCCGTGGAGGGTTGGTCTTTGGTTATGCGAAACCGGTCCCGATCAACCCCTATAATTTCAAAGACCTGAAAAGGGATACCGGTCTTACTGCGGCAGCCGGTCCGGCCTCCAATTTCATCATAGCCATCATATTTGCCATCGTGGTGAGAGTGATCGGTTTAATGCCCTATTATCCGCATTCTCTGAGTGGCAGCATTCTCCTTTTCATTCTGCAGGCTTCGATCATGATCATCTTTTTCAATCTATTACTGGGATGTTTTAATTTAATTCCTTTTCCACCTCTTGACGGCTCAAAGATATTGGGGATATTTCTACCGGATCATATTTACTATCCATATATGCGGCTGGAGAGACAGGGCATGGTTGCCTTCATGGGAATAATCCTGATCTCTTACCTTTTTGGTTGGAATTTAATAGGGAGAATCGTTCTCCCTCCGATCAATATCCTGATGCAATTACTAACCGGATACAGGATGTTTTAACGATATTAGTCCCGGATGTAGGGAGAGCATATCAATTAGAAGTGCAGGTATGATGGGTTTGTTATCAAAAGAAACAAAAAAAACAGATAAATGGAGGAATCATGGATTTAGAAAAGTTAAAGCAGTTAATTATCGAGCATGAGATCAAGTTTGTTGATCTGAAATACTCAGACCTGTTCGGCCGCTGGTATCACAATACTTTCCCGGTGAGAAGACTGGAGAAGGTTTTACAAAATGGGATCCCTTTTGACGGTTCCAGCATTCCGGGTCTCAAATCGGTTGAATCGGGAGATATGATCATGATGCCGGATATCAACAGTGCCTATATAGACCCCTTCTCGGAAACTCCCAAACTCAACATCATTTGCTCGATCTGTGATGCAGATACCCGGATCGGAGTCAAGAAAGACCCGCGTAGCGTGGCCTGGAGAGCACATGAATATATGAAATCGACCGGCTTGGCTGATGAATCGGTCTGGATTCCGGAACTGGAATATTATATCTTCGATGAAGCTGAGTATTACAGCGAGAAATTCGGCAGTGGTTTCATGTTCACTTCCGCCCAGCATAAACAGTGTCTCCCCTCTGATTTTGACGACATAGACGGGCTCTCACAGGATGACCGCAAGGGTTATCACATGGATGTTCCTTTTGACCGCTATGCCGAGTTACGTGATGAGGTGGTGGAAATCCTGGAAGAGATGGGGATCAGGATCCGTTATCATCATCATGAAGTAGGACTGGCAGCACAACAGGAGATCGAAACTGAATTACTCCCCTTCCCGAAAATCGCCGATGATGTGATGAACATGAAGAATGTGATCCGTCAGGTTTCCTATCAGAACGGGGTAACTTCGACCTTCATGCCCAAACCGCTTTACAACGAACCGGGAAATGGAATGCATTTCCATATCCTGCTTCGTAAAAAAGGGGAGAATATCTTCTATAAGCAGGGTAACTATGCCGATCTATCGGACGAAGCGATCTTCTTTATCGGCGGGATACTAAAACATGGAAGAGCTCTTACCGCTCTCACCAATCCGAGCACGAATTCCTTCAAGAGATTGCTTCCCGGATTCGAAGCACCGGTGAAGCTCTTCTTCGGACTGGCTAATCGTAGTGCAGCCATCAGGATCCCCAAATATGCCACCAAGCCGGAGAGTAAGAGATTTGAGTTCCGAACGGGAGATGCGACCTGTAATCCCTATCTGGCGATCAGTGCCCTCTTAATGGCCGG
>CAZSVG010000128.1:0-4001 GCA_964610195.1 uncultured Candidatus Cloacimonadota bacterium
TCCTTTTTCTTTTTTCCTTGTGCCATTCTACACCTCACTTTGTTAAAATTTAACCTTAAAAACTATTCACCTTAAGATTAAATTTTGTTTTTTTAAACACAACTTTCTTATCAGCTATTTAATCAATTAAGTCAATGGAAAACTTTGGTATTAATTGCCATAAAAATGATCATTTTGTCTGACCACCCCCATAAGTCATTAAAAGCACTGTGATTATGATTATGAATGATATTCATAAATCAAAATGTTTTTTAACTTATTGTTACATCCTCCATCAAATCTAATTATTTACTTGAATTTATTGGCAATAAAAAAAATAGATTTAATTGATAATAGGAGTATAGTAAGTAGATTACTTGTTTTCCATGCACTTCCGAACCAAAGCAATATTCTTATTGATTAATAGAGAAGGAAAGCAACTTATCATCAAGGGAGTGATCAGCAAACACCATCATGGAATATAGATTTGGAACCGGGAGATGTTGATTAAACTTGACCAGAGATTAGATACGGGTTTTTTTGCAAATACTGACAATATATGACAATAAAAGGATTCAAATATAGCCCAAACAAAGGAACAGAGAGAAAGTGACAACAGGAAGCCAGGGTTTGGCAACATGAGGTGAGTTATGGCCAGAGATCTTACAACCAGTGATGTAATACAGATTCTCTCAAGTTACAGTGCAGAGCATTTAAAAGACCTGATAGTAGATATCCATCCGGTAGATATTTTAGAGGCGATATTAGACTATGAGGGGGATAAGAGAGAGTTGATAAACAAGCTCTCGCTTAACACTGTAGTTGAAATATTAGAAAGGGCAGATGATGAAGACAAACACCTAATATACGATCTTTTATCCGTATCTCAGCAGAAACAGATTTTGCGAGAAATGGCCTCGGATGAGTTAGTTGACTTTTTAGAGTCGGTTGATCCTGAAAAAGCAGATACCATATTCAAGCAGTTAGATAAAGAAGATGCAGCAGAAGTCAAACGATTAATGGGATATGGACCGGAAAGTGCCGGTGGAATCATGGCGACCGAATTCATAGTCGTCAAGGGTGATATGACAGTCTGGGATGTTTTACATCTATTACAAAAAGAGGGTAAAGAAGCGGAAACTACCAATACTTTATATGTATTGGATGACGATGGGATATTAATAGGTGTGGTCTCATTGAATGATATTGTAGTAAATAATTTTAATACCAAGATAGCTGATATAATGAATGAACAGGTAATTGGAGTCAAGACTGATGTAGATCAGGAGGAGGTAGGGCGCATATTCCAGAAATATGGTTTTGCTAGTGTTCCGGTTGTTGACCACCATAATCGGATGCAGGGAATAATAACCTCTGATGACATTATGGATGTTTTGAGAGAGGAAAATACCGAAGACTTTGAAAAAATGGCCGCCTTGATTCATAATGAAGCGGAGTATCTTGACAGCAGTGTCATCAATCTAGCCAAGAAAAGAATTACCTGGTTATTGGTGTTGATGATCTCAGCTACTTTTACCGGTTTGATAATTCGTGGGTTTGAGGACGCTCTGACCTCAGTTGTTCTTTTAGCGGCGTTTATCCCAATGTTAATGGATACAGGTGGTAATGCCGGAGCTCAATCAGCGACTCTGATTATTCGTGGTATGGCTCTTGGTGAGGTGACCATTAAAGACTTTTATCCGGTTCTCTATAAAGAGTTCAGAGTTAGCATTATTGTTGGGTTAATGCTGGCAGCCATTAATTTTGCCCGGATAATGGTATTGGATAGGGTTGGTATTCTTATCTCCATAACTGTTTCCATATCGCTCTTTTTCACAGTGGTAATAGCAAAAGCAGTAGGATGTGTTTTACCCCTGGTAGCTAAAAGTTTAAAAGTTGACCCTGCTATAATGGCAGCACCGATTATTACTACTATAGTAGATGCCCTTTCTCTGATTGTATATTTTTCTCTGGCAACAGTTATTCTTCAAATACCAGCACCTTAACAAATCTCTATCCTTGAGATAATGCTGATAGCCTATGTTTAAAGCCAAGAAGATGTTTGGTCAGAATTTTCTGATCGATAGAAATGTAGCTGCCAAGATTGTTAAAATGGCTGAATTGGAGGATGGTGAACAGGTATGGGAAATTGGTCCGGGTAAGGGGATATTAACTGAAGAATTATTAAGCACCGGTTGTCATTTAACCTGTTTTGAAATTGACAGGGAATTGATACCACAACTGGAAAAGAGATTCGGGAAGAGGATTAATTTAATTTCCCAGGATGTTCTCAGGGTCAACTGGGCAGAAATCATCTATCAGTTAGAGAAAGATGAAAAAATCAATTCAAAAATAGTTATGGTCGCTAATATCCCCTATAACATTACATCTCCCTTGTTGTATAAAATTACCGAATATGCCAGGCACTTTAGCAGGATTGTATTAATGATTCAAAAAGAGGTAGCAGAGAGGTTAGTTTCTTCACCGGGTACTAAGAATTATGGAGTATTGAGCTTAAAAGTCCAGTTTCATTTTACGGTAAAAAAACTATTCCGGGTTCAACCGCATCTCTTTAGACCTCAACCAACCGTAGAATCTGAAGTTATTAAACTTATACCAAGGGAAGATAGTGAGGAGATTTGCGATTTGAAGTTTTTTTGGCAGATAGTAGAAGCTGCTTTTCACTTAAGGAGAAAAACACTGAAGAACAATCTCGGTAGCATTTTGACCAGACAGGAAATCGAATTATTAAATGGATTGATAGAAAGGGGTAGTATAACTACTTCCGGGTCATCAAATCCAGAACATAAAAAACCGTTAAGGTTTAACTTATCTAGCAGGGGAGAGAGTTTGGATGAAAAAGATTTTATCGATCTTTATCATCTTATTCGCACTATTCGTAGTCTCGCATAGTGATGCTTTGGTTTTTGAGAGTGAATACCAGAGTTATTTTGGTAATGTCTCTTTTCTAAACAACTATGAATATTATCATGCTTTTCATAACCAGTGGTCTTTCCAGCATTATGGAACGCTCAGTCAATCCAGAAACAGGAGATTTCATCGCTATAGCAGGAATGCCGATTTAGTCTGGCAGATAAGTAAAGATCATGCGCCATTTTATTATTCATTTCATTTTGATTATAATGCCGCCATTGATAAAGCCAAACCTGATCTTGAGCAATATGAGATTGAGAAAACATGGCGTAAGGCAGGTTTGGATTTATCTTATAATCCAGTGGATAGTTTGACTATCTTCTCGGGTTTAACATATATCAGATCTGATGAAGTAAATAGCAGGTATAGCGATGGAACGCTTTATAGTAATGGCTATCAGACCAATAACAATATTCGTTATGCCCGGGATTATCAGTCGGCTTATCTTTCTTTAGATACTTTTTTCAATATCCTGCATCTGGATTACGATTTTTCTAGAAGTTATGGTGCTGATCTGATTTTTGATTTTCTTAGACCATCAATAGATACCGAGCTATCTTTCCAACGTAATAGAAATAAGATATATCTTCTAAATGATGAAATTGACACCCACATCCGTTCTGTTTATAAAGCAGCTGGTTTGTATCGTACCAGGATAAGTGAAAATATCGATCTGAGTCTGGGAAATACTTTTCAAGTCAGAGATAACCGTTTGAAAGAGAGAAGAGATCGAAATTATCTGGAAATGGATAATTCATCGATAATGAATACCGATTTCTATTGGAGACGTTTCAGAGTTTTTGTTGGTGGTGAATACAGAATTTTTAACCGTTCTTTCAAAGAAGAGCTTAGTAGTCGTGACCAAGAACATCGGATCTTTAATAGTGGATTGAGCTACTTCTTTTCGGAAAGAGACTCTTTGGTATTTACCCGTAATCTTTCACTGATCCGGACTGATTACACAGTCAGTTCCAGTATACTGGATAACGATCAATTGATCGATGAAAAACAGATCAGTATCTATACCTACTTTCGGGATAATATCAGACTGATAAATCATTTCAATTTTACTCAACGGGAAGATGTGT
>CAZSVG010000129.1:0-3982 GCA_964610195.1 uncultured Candidatus Cloacimonadota bacterium
AGATTCAGGTAGCGGATAGCCAGGGAATCATCATTGATATTAGCAATATTGAAGAGAATACGATCATTCTGAACCTACCCAACTATAATACCGAATATATGTGGCGGGTCAGGGCTTTTGTTAATGATGAGGAAGGATCCTGGTCGAATGTCTATTACTTCTCAACCGGTATCCCGGATATTCCAACACCAGTAAATCTGGAAGGAGAATCTGATAGCAGCGGAATCTTGTTAAGTTGGGAACATCCGGAGACTGACGATTACTATGGTGACCCTTATACTTATAAAATTTACAGAGATTACACCCTTTACAGGACAATAAATGCGGTCCACAATAGCTTCATGGATGAAGATATCTATCCAAACCAACCTTATAGCTATTATATAACGGCATACTATCTGAATGGGGGAGAGTCATTGCCTTCCAATACAATCACTATAACTTACTTAAGTACAGATACAGATGAATCTTTAAATATTCAAACCGGGATCAAGTATAATTATCCGAACCCCTTCAACCCGGAAACTAATATTGTTTTCTCGCTTGCTCAGCCAGGTTTCGTAATATTAGATGTTTATGATATCAGAGGCAGATTGGCAAGTAAGATCTTTGAAGGTTATCTGGAACAGGGTGAACATCGTGTGTCCTGGTCGGGGAAAAATCTCTGGAATCAATCATTATCGAGCGGTGTTTACTTTATCAAAATGAGTTCCCCGGATTATACCGGCCATAAGAAAATCCTTCTGATGAAATAAGTCCGGGATAAATCCTTGTTAAAAAAGTAATATTGAAGAGCTTCGGGGTCGGAGCTCTTCTTTATATAAGATACAAAACTATGTGAGGTAAAATTGCTCATCGAAGGAATCCACTACAATTCAATTACTTATCTTCCAACGGAAAAATCGATCCGCATAATAGATCAAAGATTTCTCCCCTTTAAACTGATTTTTCGCAACCTGAGTACTTATGAAGAAACCGTTACTGCAATTAGAGACATGCAGGTAAGGGGAGCTCCTCTGATCGGGATTACAGCAGCTTTTGGTCTTTTTCTGGCAACCACAAATTTTCCGGAGGAGAATCTTCAATGCTATTTGGAAGAGGTTGCCAATAAGATCCTTACTGCCAGACCAACTGCTGTGAATGCAGAATATTGTGTTAGCAAGGTTCTTGCTTCCACTGCTGAATATGAGACCAAGTTGGAAAAGAGAGCTGTAGCTCTCAAAACAGCTCTGGAATTATTGGAGGAGGAGAGGCAAATATGTTTGAAAATTGGTGAGAATGGACTCGGTATAATCCAGGAAATAGCTGATAGAAAAGGGAAGGTTAATATCCTTACTCACTGTAATGCCGGCTGGTTGGCCTGTGTTGATTACGGCACGATTACATCCCCGATCTATCTTGCCAGACAAAAGGGGGTTGATCTGCATGTCTGGGTTGATGAGACCAGACCTAAAAACCAGGGAGCAAGACTAACCGTGTGGGAATTAACGCAGAATGGCGTGGAAAATTGCCTGATTACCGATAACGCCGGGGGACATCTAATGCAAAAAGGGATGGTAGATCTGGTCTTGGTTGGGTGTGATCGGGTAACGCGAGACGGGGATGTTGCCAATAAAATCGGTACTTATCTGAAAGCATTGGCAGCTTATGAAAATAATATTCCCTTCTATGTAGCCCTACCCTCTTCCACAATTGATTGGAAGATAGAGGATGGATTAAAGAAAATTCCCATAGAAAACCGGGATGATAATGAAGTGAAATATGTGGAGGGTTGGTTGGATAATGAAATCAAATCTGTTCTAATAACGACAGAGAATGCCAGAGTTTATAATCCGGGTTTTGATGTAACACCGGCAAAATATATTACGGGCTTGATTACCGAAAGGGGTATTTGTGAAGCAAACTGTAAGGGTTTGAAGAAGCTGTTCCCCGAAAAAAAGTGACTCTGGATGCACATTTATTGAATATATGGAAGCGGTAATCAAATTCCGTTGTCGTTGGGATCACGAACCTATTGATAATTATCTGAAATCAAAGGAGTTAGAATTACTCAACATCTGGCGTTCCGGGTTAATAACCAGAGGAGTTATCGGAGTAGACTCCAACAATCTGGGATTCGGTAACATCAGTTTCAGGTCTGGTAACAGTAACATTTTTTTTATCACCGGTTCTCAGACAGGTCATTTACCTCAACTGTCAGATAAAGATCTGGCAATGGTTACCGATTATTCAATTCCGGAGAATTTCGTCAGATGTTCCGGTTTAAACAAAGCTTCCTCAGAAACTTTAACTCATGCCGTTTTTTATCATCATTTACCGGAATGTAAAGCCGTGATCCATATCCATTCCCGGTTGATCTGGGAAAAGTATCAGTCGATTTATCTGACAACAGATCCGGATGCTCAATATGGTAGTGTTCAACTGGCCCAATCGCTGGAAAAGTTAATTCAAAAGGAGAGTTCAATAGATAATAAAGTTATCATTCTGGGTGGACACCCCGATGGAATAGTGATTTATGGTGATGATCTTGATGGAGTCGGGAATATGATAATTAAACTGTTAGATAGAGAGATGTCCTGAGTTATGAAAAAGGAAATATGTTGTTACCCTGGGTGTTCCGGCTCATTTGCCGGAATGTATCGAAGAGTACATAGATAGTTGATAGATGATCTTAAGTCGGGGCGGCAAGCTCCTGCTTGCCACAAAAGAGAAATAAGTAGGCAGACACAGACTGAAGTCTGTGTTACAGATCATTGTCATCCTGAGTGTTCTGCTGTTCTCTTCTTGTTCGGCTCTACAGCAGAATGGATCGAAGGATTAAGGATCACCGACAGAAGTCTATGTTACAGATGATAGTTGCCCGGTGGTTGATGGATCATGAAAAGATTTAAAGGAGAAAGGAAATGGAACAAGGAAAGAATAAGATCGATTTATTAATTGATAATGTAGCGATTATCACCATGAATGAAAAGATGGAAACTATAGATAACGGTTGGTTAGCTATCGATAAAGGGGTAATAATAGCGATTGGTGATAATAATGATTCCCATATCAACAAAGAATCTGAATATGATCCTCTTTTGAAAATTGATGCCTCAAAAAAGATCGTTCTTCCCGGCTTTATCAATACGCATACTCACGTTCCGATGAGTTATTTCAAAGGTTTGGCTGACGATCTCCCTTTGCAAGTCTGGCTAAATGAATATATCTGGCCCAAAGAGAAACAGATGGTCAATCCGGAGTTTGTTTATCATTCATCTCTGCATGGCATTGCCGAACTGATCCGTAACGGTGTTACTCTCTTTAATGATATGTATTTTGAAGGAGAGATGATCGCCAGGGCTGCCCAGAAAGCGGGGATAAGGGCTGTTTTGGGGGAAGGGGTCATGGACTTTCCGGTTGCCAACCATCAAAATGCCCTGGATGCCCTCAATTATTCTCTCAATTTATTCAATCAACTTAAAGAGGACAAGTTAGTCGATGTTGCCATCTCCCCTCATGCCATTTATACCTGTGGTGAACAGACTCTTCGACGGGCAATAGAGATTGCCCGATCTAATGGAATGCTCTTACATACCCATTTATCGGAAACAAAGCATGAGAACGACGAAGCACTGGAGAGGTATAAAAAGAGTCCAACCGAGTATCTCGATAGTCTCGGCTTTTTAGGTGATGATGTTATTGCTGCTCATTGTGTCTGGCTATCAGAAAGAGATATTGAGATATTATCAGAAAGAGGGGTTAGCATTGCCATCAATACCGAAAGCAACTTAAAATTAGCTTCCGGCTTCTTACCTTTGAAGAGCTGCCTTGCCCGGGGAGTTAACATGACTACCGGAACCGATGGGGTAGCCAGTAATAATAACTTATCGATCATCGAAGAGCTGGGAATTACTGCCAAAGTTCATAAAGCATTGAATAATGATCCGACATTTCTCTCCGCCAGAGAAATTCTCCGCTTCCCGACTATCAATGCTGCCCG
>CAZSVG010000130.1:0-3960 GCA_964610195.1 uncultured Candidatus Cloacimonadota bacterium
CCGAAGACAAATTGATCATGGTATCCCTGTAAACGGAACAAATTTTCATACCGGTCAGTATTATAAAATAGCCCGGCAATATCATAAAGAGAAGCTTTATTACTTCTTAAAAAAAATACATATAGATCGAGGTTTCCATCCCAAACTACGAAGTGGTGTCTTCGGTATCTATTTAAAAGATCTACTCCAGGTTGACGGTTTTGATGAGTCCTATCAAAACTGGGGTTATGAAGATGACGATCTTGGCAGACGTCTTTATGCTTCAGGAATGTTGGGTAAAAATGTTTTTCTCAATGATTACCCCTTTCATCAATACCATCCTTCTCTGGCTACTTCCGATCGTAATTCTAATCGTAATTATTATCTAAAGAGAAAGAGCGAGATATCCCCAAAAGGTTATCGGGCAGTGATGGGAATAAGTAATTCCGAAGGTCAGAAAGACCTCTTAATCAAGCGGATAAAAAATAAAACAGACTGATCTGTTATCATTTCTGACACCTTATGGACAATAAACTCTCTGTAACTATAATTACCAAAAACGAATCTAAGAATATTGTTCGTTGCCTGAATTCTGTCTCCTGGGCAGATGAAATTGTGGTTGTTGATTCCGGTTCGACTGATGAGACAGTCAATATCTGTCAGAAATTTAACTGTCTGGTTATCGAAAGTGATTGGCTGGGATTTGGTAAAACGAAACAGTTGGCTGTCAACTCGGCAAGTTATGATCTGATTTTATCAATCGATGCTGATGAGGAGTTGACCCTTCAACTACAGAGAGAGATAAAAGAGCTGGTTTCCAGGGGGTTGGGAAATTGTGCTTACAGGATCAGAAGAAGTTCGTTCTATCTCGGTAAAATGATCAGATTCTGTGGTTGGCAAAATGATGCTCCCTTGAGGTTGTTCAACAGACAGGTTGCAGCTTTTAATAATAAACCGCTGCACGAATCAATTATAACTGAACAACCCGTGAAAACACTAAAAAATAGAATGTTGCATTATACTTACCCGACACTGGAGTCACATTTCAGGAAAATGAAGTTTTACGGAGATATGGCTGCTAAGAATTTAGATGCTAAAGGGAAAAACAGTTCTACGATAGAGGCTCTGATGAGAGCTTTTTTTAAATTCATTAAAATGTATCTCATCCAACTCGGGTTCCTGGACGGAATTATCGGATTCAAGCTCAGCAAGAACTCAGCTTGGGGAGTATGGTATAAATACAAAAGATTAGCGGAACTCCACAGATGAAGATTTTACATGTAGATACGGAAAAAACCTGGCGAGGAGGCCAACAACAGGCCGTCTATCTACATGAAGCACTGATTTCCAGAGATATCGCTTCGGGTTTTGTAACCCCCTGTGGTTCTAAAACTGGCGAGTATCTTAAGAATAAGAAACTTCCTGTCCATTATATATCTTTCTATGGTGAATGGGACTTTATTCATGGCTTATCTCTGGCTATGTTAACCAGAAAAGAGGGGTATGATATTCTCCACCTCCACTCAGCTCATGCCCTCTCCTGGGGTTTATGGGCTAAGTTATTTCGCCCGTCATTAAAGCTCATTGGAGTTAGAAGAGTAGATTTCTCCATCAAGAAGTACTGCTTATCTTATCTGAAATATTCAAATCATCTGCTGGATATCATTATAGCTATCTCTGACAATATCAAAAAAGTCCTCATCTCTGACGGTATCCCGGAAAATAAAATTGTTACTATCCATAGTGGTGTTGACTTACAGAAGCATGATCAGGTTGTAGTGCCGACTGATTTTCGGAGCAACTGGCAAATCCCGGCAGATGCTATCATAGTCGGCACAATAGCTGCTTTTGTTGGCCATAAAGACTATCCGACTTTATTAAAATCGGCAGCTTTAGTTCTTAAAAAGAAACAAAATGTCCGGTTTATGGCAGTTGGAGAGGGAGTTTTGCTCCCGGAAATGAAAAAAATGGCTCAACAATTGGGAATTTCTGAAAGATTTGTCTTTTGTGGCTTTCAGAAAGAAGTAGGAGTATTCCTTAAGTCTTTCGATATATTTGTAATCTCCTCCCGGAAAGAGGGTTTGGGAACTTCGGTAATTGATGCCCTGGCTATTGGTTTACCGATAATTGGAACCAGGACTGGTGGAATTCCGGAAATGGTCGAAGATGGAGTCAATGGTCTTCTGGTAGACCCTCAAAATCCTGATCTACTCGCTGAAGCGATCCTTACACTTATCGATGATAGGAGCTTAAGGGATGAAATGAGTAGTAGAGCTAAAGATTCAGCCAAGCAGTTTAGTATCGAGCAAACCGTAGAAAAGAATATAGCATTATACAGGGAAATATCGAATGCCGGAATTTAAGCGAATATTGATAGTTCAAACTGCTTTTATCGGAGATGTTATTCTGGTAACTCCGTTGATCAGAGAAACAAAGAGATTATTTCCCGAAGCAGAACTTGATATTCTGGTTATTCCCGAAACAAAATCGATATTAACTAACAACCCCCATCTCTCCAATATCCTGGTCTTCGATAAGAAGAGAGGAAAGATAAGATCCTTTTTTACTGTACTCAGCATTATTAAAAATAACAATTATGATCTGGCTCTAATCCCCCATAGCTCTTTTACGACAGCTCTACTTATAACCTTGGCCAGAATAAAGGAAAGAGTAGGCTACAGCCGGAAGTTAAGATCTTTCTTGATGACCAGATTGGTAACTCCCGGTAAAGATATCCATCGGATCGAAAGGAACTTGAGTCTCTTACATCCCTATGGATTAACCGATGGAGACTGGCAAACAGAATTATATCCATCAGAAGCGGATATGCAAAGGGCCGGTGACTTAACTCCGGTTACAAAAAAACCTATGATCGCTATTGCTCCCGGTTCAGTCTGGAAAACAAAATGTTGGCCTGAAGAGTATTACACCGAATTACTCAAATTGATTAATAATAGAGCAGAGTTTGTTTTCATCGGAGCGAGAGATGAAGAAGAGTTATGTAACAAAATTCTCCAAACTTCTGGTTGTAAGGGTATTATTCTTGCCGGTAAAACATCAATTTTACAATCGGCTGCTGTTATGTCTAAGTGCTGTTGTATTATCTGCAACGATAGTGGAGCGTTACACCTGGCTAATGCCATGAAAACCAGAGTTATCGCTTTCTTTGGACCGACTGTTCAACGTTTTGGATTTTTCCCTTTTAGAGAAGGTGATCTGGTTTTGGAGACTGAGCTGGAATGTAGACCTTGTGGCCATCATGGACCAATGAAATGCCCCCTTAAACACCATAACTGTATGAGATTAATAACCCCGGATATTGTTTTTGAAAAGATAAGAGATCTGATCTGATTCATCAATGCTTATTTATAGATATTCCTGAGAAATTGTTAGATTTTTGGAAATTCTGACTAGTATCGAAGAAAGTCTAATTTGAGTACTGAGGTGAAAGAGATACAATATCGTTAGAAAAAGAAAAAAATATTTGCCAATAATACCGAGAGCAATTTTATGTCTCGATTATCGGAGGTTTGTTATGGAAAAAAATGAAACCGTGAATGAACAGATCAGCTTTGAAAATCTCTTAAAAAATGGTTTTGCAGTTATAGACAGTCGATTCATGCAATATGAAGTCTGTCAGAACAGTCTCAACAAATATGTCATTGTTAAAGTTGCTAACAGAGAATCTTTCTATCAGGATATGTTAAAGCAGTATTTTGGGACAGAGATCAAAGAAAAGGATATCTATACCCTCTGGCAGAATATTCTCGATCATAAGATAAAAATGAGCTCGGTTCTCGGTCGTGATGTATCAATAAAGGTAGCTGCTCTTGATTATTATAACATTTATGGAATTTGATTATCTTCAACTGAGGACATGATCTGAGGATGGTCGAAAGAACACTGTTCATCATTAAACCTGATGCCATTAAAAGACGCAAAGTCGGTTCAATAATCGATATAATCGAAACCAACGGTTTT
>CAZSVG010000131.1:0-3333 GCA_964610195.1 uncultured Candidatus Cloacimonadota bacterium
CTATAATTGGGACGATCCTGGGATTCGTATGGTTCAATTCCAAACCAGCTCAAGTATTTATGGGTGATATTGGCTCTCTTACTCTGGGTGGGATAATGGCTACATTAGCTTTACTGCTCAAAGAAGAGATCTTTTTTGCAATAGTTTGTGGTATATTCGTTTTAGAAGCTCTATCCACGATGATCCAGAGATACTATTTCAAATATACCCGGATCAGGACAGGAACAGGAAAAAGAGTTTTTCTCTGTGCTCCATTACATCATCATTTTGAGAAGAAAGGAATACCAGAAGAAAAAATTGTCGTTCGGTTCTGGATTGTAGCAGCTCTATTTGCTGCTTTGGGGTTAGCAACAATAAAATTACGTTAATAAAGTAAGGTAAATATTATATAGAGGATAGATGGAGATTAGAGGACTTAGTTTTGGTATCATGGGGATGGCCAGGAGCGGTATAGCTGCTGCGTTAAAAATACTCGATAATGAAGGAAGAGTATTTATCAGTGATATCAAGACTAAGGAGGAAAGTAGAAAGGAGATTGTCAGCCGCTACGGAGATAATACCTGGCAAAAGTTAGCTCCCTTTTGTGAATTTGAAAAGCATACTGACAAATTACTGGAATCAGATATGCTAATCGTCAGTCCTGGAATTTCAATAGCTAATGCGATAATTCAAAAAGCAATCCGGAGAAATATCAAAACTGTCAGTGAGATCGAATTTGGTTATCTGATCAAAGAACCAAATAGTAAGATTATTGCAGTTACGGGTTCTAACGGGAAAAGTACCACTGTAAGTTTGATCCATCATATTTTGCAGAATGCCGGTTATAAAAGCATCCTTGCTGGTAATATCGGTAATCCCATGACCGCTTTCCCTATTGAAAAGCCTGGAATAGAATATCTGGTATTAGAACTAAGTAGTTTTCAACTCGAATTGATAGATAATTTCAGAGCAGATATTGCCATCTTATTGAACATTTCTGCTGATCACCTCGATAGACATTCTTCAATGGAAAATTACCTCAAAGCCAAGATGAATATCTTCAGGAACCAGGATAGAAATCATAAAGCAGTTTTAAATGCCGATGACCATATAATAATGTCTGAAGCAGATAATATCAACTCTCAAAAAGTTTATTTCAGCTCCGATAAGGAGTCCTTACCCCCATCAGTTGTAGAGTCAATACATCTGTCTAATGAAATCCTTGTCTGGCAGAAAAGAGATTTCACTGAGATTAAAATAGATACCTCAAATACTCATCTATTAGGTGTCCATAACCGGATGAATATCATGTCAGCCATATTGGCGGTCAGTGAGGAAATTCTTGATCTGGATATTCTAAAAACATCACTTTCGTCATTCTTGCCATTACCACACAGACTTGAAAAAGTTGCTGAAATCGGGGGAATTGAGTTTATAAATGATTCTAAAGCTACAAATACCGATTCAGTCAAATATGC
Source organism: uncultured Candidatus Cloacimonadota bacterium (assembly GCA_964610195.1). GTDB lineage: Bacteria > Cloacimonadota > Cloacimonadia > Cloacimonadales > JAJBBL01 > JAHYIR01. The sequence continues at coordinate 1,458 of CAZSVG010000131.1, forward strand.
CCTAACAGCTTTTCGAAAACCGATCCACCTAATAGCCGGTGGCTATGAAAAAGGTGAAGATTATGCTGTCTTACTCCCTTATTTAAAAAACCATGTTAAACGAATCTACCTGATTGGTAATGCCCGGACCAAAATGCAATTAACTTTCCAGTCATTAAAAGATAGGATATCAACCCATATGACAATGATGGATGCCGTTCATACCGCTTTCAACCAGGCATTAAAAGGAGAAGTAATCCTGCTTTCACCTGCCTGTGCAAGTTTTGATATGTATAAAAATTATGAACATCGTGGTGATGTCTTCCGAACCATAGTAAAGGAGTTAGGATAAATGAACACTGATTTTGCTGGCGAAAGAAAATTGAAATTTAAGATCGTCAATTTCGATACTGCTATCCTGATAGCCTATCTTCTACTATGTCTTTTCGGGTTGTATATGAATTTGAATATCAGTTCGGTCACGGAATCGAATATGATGACTTTTTTTAAACAAGCAGCCTGGACTATTCTGGCTTTCTTAACCATGCTCTATGCATTTGCTGTGATTGACATTAAGAAACTTCGTAAATTCATCCCCTTCTTGACCCTGTTAAACATAATTCTGCTAATTCTGGTGCTATTTTTTGGAAAAGAGATCAATGGAGCAAAAAGGAGTTTCAGTATCGCCGGAGTCAATTTTCAACCAAGTTTATTCGTCAGGATAATGCTTGTGCTCTATTTTGCCAACTTCCTGGATAAGAAAAAAGAACTCATCTCCTCCACCTATCCCAGGTTCTTTCTTAAACACTTCAAGCCATTGATAGTACTTACCTTCATTGTTTTTGGGGTTATTCTGATGCAGAGGCATTTCAGTGCTATCATCATATCTTCGGTAACAATATTCTCTCTCTTATGGATTGCCAGGATCAGACTGGTTACCATGGGTTTGATCTGTTCAATAATATTTGTCCTCGGTATGACCGTCTTACTCTTTGGACCGGCATACCGTAGCCATAGAATGGAAATATACCAGAAATATTCTCTTTTTCATCATGCTATCGGCAAGAATTTGACAAAGATCGAAGCTGATGATTACCAGGTGAAACAGAGTCTGATCAGCATGTATGCCGGTGGTTTTTTTGGAGTATCACCTCTTTATGGTCAGGCAAAGAACTACTTTCTCCCGGAAGCTACTACCGATTATATATTCAGTGTGGTAGGAGAAGAATATGGATTTTTGGGAGCTTTGCTGATCTTTGGTCTTTATTGTGTCATCTTCTTCCGGGGTCTATTTGGCTCCTGGGAGAGAAACGACTTCTTCCTGAAACTTGTTGGCATCGGACTCACTTTAAATATCTTCTACAATGCTCTGGTTAATATAGGAGTAGCCATGTCTGCTCTCCCTTCTACAGGAGTAACCTTACCATTTATGAGTTATGGTGGCACTTCCTTGATGGCTAATTCATTCAGTATTGGTTTGATCTTGAATATAACCGCTGAGAGAAGAACATGTTGAAACGTATCATTGTAACAGCTGGTGGGACTGGGGGGCACATATTCCCGGCATTGGCGATAGCGGAGGAGTTCTCCAATCGGGGAACTGATATTCTTTTTGTTGGAAACAGAGAAAGCATGGAAGAAAAGATAGTAAAAGAAAAGAACATTTCGTTTGCCGACATTGATGTCCAGAAACTATACCGATATTTAACCCTTAAGCATATCAAGTTTCCTTATAAGTTCATCAAGAGTTGCCTTTTAAGTAACAGAATAATAAAGAATTATAAACCGGAAGCTTGCCTTGGTTCCGGTGGTTTTGTTAGTGGTCCTGTACTAATCTGCTCATGGCTAAGAGGAATACCTTTTTATCTGCAGGAACAGAATAGTGTTCCCGGTTAGA
>CAZSVG010000131.1:3343-3944 GCA_964610195.1 uncultured Candidatus Cloacimonadota bacterium
TTGGTTTTAGCTCGGCTCAGAACTACCTTCCGAAATCAAAATGTTATCACACGGGAAATCCATTACAAAAACAATTCATAGATGGTTTTCAAAACATCAAGAGCATAGACCGAAGAAAGGAGAACCAACCGGTTTCACTCCTTATTCTTGGTGGTAGCCAGGGTGCACAAAGTATCAATTCCATCATCCTGGAAATAATATCTGAACTTCTTAAAATGAAGATCAACATCATCTGGCAAACCGGACTTAGAGATTATCAGAGAGTTGTTAATTCCCTATCAACAAAAGTCCCTGGCCATCCAATTGAGCTGTTTCCCTTCTCCTCTGATATGTTGAGTGTTTATCGAAGAACTGATCTGGCAATAACGAGAGCAGGCGCGCTTTCTCTGGCCGAATTAGAGGCGATGAAAATTCCTGCCTTGATAATACCTCTCCCTCATTCAGCCGGAAATCATCAATATCTTAATGCCAGGCATCAAGAAGAAATGGGAAGAGCCATTGTCATCGAACAGAAAAACCTCAATGGATCAATTCTCCTGGAATCTTTCCGGAACCTGGAACAGAACCTGGTTAAATACCGGAATAATTTTGGAGAATCAAA
>CAZSVG010000132.1:0-3940 GCA_964610195.1 uncultured Candidatus Cloacimonadota bacterium
GCTAACGGCACGGCGGTAAGTTTCGTAGGTGTTATCCCGCCGTGTCCCGCACCGAAGGTCGGGGACGCAGGGGAGCGCTTCATCACGGGTGCTGCCCGGCCGGAATCTCTCTAAAGCCACCCCCAGGAGGGTATGGCGCGGTTTTTGCCACCATGACCGGTGCAGCGAGGGGTAGGGTACTATCTTGATGTTGAGTATGTTTCGAGGTGAATCCACCGTTATTACTTGCTGTCACTTCTAAGTTGCACCCGACTGTATCCCTGATGGCAGTTCCAGACTAAGTTAACGGGAACAGTTTGCAAAAACCGTGACAAGCCTATGAAATTTACCGTCCGTGTTAGCAGTTGGCGTTAATAAAGTTGTTTTAATCCATCATCAATCACTTTGAAAACTGGATGATTCTTGTCAAAAATTTTTGCAAATTCATTGCGAGCGGTCTTTAGATAGTCACCGGCTTTTTTCTTGTCAATATCAAAATAGGCTCTACCTAGATAGAAGTTAATATTGGCATAAGCTGCTTCGATGGCTGTGTACTCAGTTAGCTTGGATTCTAGGAATCCGATTAGTTCGGTTGCCACCTTGTTGCTCTCATATATTGAGAATAGGTCGTTATAAATAGTGGGATTATCTGGCCCTAATTTGAAGAAATCTTCGGTTGTCGCCTTGTAGTTCTCGTTCCTAGTTTGTATGTATAAATTCAATAATGGTCCCAATGTGTAATAATTGTAAGGATCAATTTTATTACTAAGTTCATAATAGTTTATTGAGTTTTGCACGCTATCCAGTTCAGAATAAATTACTGCGATCATTCTAGCAGCATCCCCTTTATAAACAGTGTCAGTATATAGATCAAGACCCTTCTTTGCATTAACAAGAGCCGATTCTGGGTTATCCTGATTTAGGTGCGCATAAGCCAGATTATAATATGCAGATGCGAAGTTTTCATTTAGTTCAATAGATCTATTAAAGTAGGGTATCGCTTTTGCATTTTCTCCTTCTAACAGACAGATGTAGCCTAGGGCGTAGAATGAGATGTGATCGTAAATGTCTTTTTCAATCGCTAGACCATAATTGGTTTTTATCAGGTTTAACAACTCCTCTGGCCCAATTATCCAATTGTCTCCATACTTCAAATGGGCTTCATAATAATAATCGGCTAATCCCTTTCTTAATTTTGGGTTATCTGGATATAGCTTTATCAACGTATCCAAAATTTCATTAATTGGGAATGAGTACATGCTATAAATACCTTCCTTTCCTCGAAGGTTAGATATTTCTTCATCGGGGTTAAGATCTTTCAATCCAAATAGTTGGTGATTAATACTTGTAAGGAAGTAATTAAGAACAATATCCACTTTAAGCAGGACTAATTCTGGTTGTTCATTATTAGGGTCAGCAGCAGCTAGCTTTTTGAATGCAGAATCATACTTTCTCTCTGAAATAAGAGAATTGGCTTCTTTTAATATGTCAGAATTCGATTGCGCAACTGTAGTGAGCCAGATCGCAGAGGCTAGTAGTAATAAGTAATACTTTTTCATCTTTTTATTTTTTGTGTCAAATGATTCTCTCTGTTTTCGCTAGCTGCTAACGGCACGGCGGTAAGTTTCGTAGGTGTTATCCCGACGCAGGGGAGCGCTTCATCATGGGTGCTGCCCGGCCGGAGACTCTCTAAAGCCACCCCCAGGAGGGTATGGCGCGGTTTTTGCCACCATTACCGGCACTGCGAGGGGATGGGTAGTCTTTTGATTTGCAATATGTTTCGAGGTATGTCCACCGTTCTTACTTGCTGTAACTTCTAAGTTGCACCCTACTGTATCCCTGATGGCAGTTCCCGACTAAGTGGCCGGACACGGTTTGCAAAAACCGTGACAAACCTATGAAATTTACCGTCCGTGTTATAAACCGTTGCTGGTTGACCATACTCTCGTTAATGGTTGAAGCCTCTCTCTTTTTTTTTCTTCATTCAACAAGCTTTATCAGATTCTTGTCCCGAGCTAAGAAGTATTATCCAATAATTCTGCTTAGAAGTTAGGACTGTCAGCATGATCGTATACTTCCTAAGAATGGAATACCTCGTTAATCATCTCATTGTACAAATTATCAGAACGGGGTTATCTTCTTCTTTTATATTCTCTGCAACCTTCAGGAGTTTATAATAAGCTTCAGTTGAAAGTGGGTTCAAATATCTTGTGAAGTTGATTATGCTCAAGGAAGTGCTGTAGAAAACCATATATTCATCTTTTCCCTGATGTCCTAAGTAGTTTGAAAATATAACACCTGTATTTATATCTCTTAGTAATGATAATTGATTCATCCTACGGTTTGATTTCTGGTAAAGGAAATATCCACCATTATTAGTTTTGAAACTTAGGTAATTCTTATATTCCCTTATTTGAACGACAGATATTACTTTATTGTTCTCTCTGGCATACCTCAAGATAGGCATATTCAGTTCTTCATCCTTTGTCGTCGGGTCAAGGTAGGCTGATCCGAAATCAAGGTAATATGGCATTGTAACTTCCTCCCCAGTTATCCTGATTATACATCTTGGATCATGGGGTATCGTAGCATGAATCCCCAAACTTGCATTTATTCGAGGTCCAGCAGCAAAAGTCATTGTTCGCTCTTTAAAGGGAATCATCTTTTCTTCCCGTCCATCGGGATACCTGATTGCAAATGTATAGTTGCTGTTGCTATCAGGTCTGAAAAAGTCTCTGTAAATGACCCTGAGTCCCTCTGAATATATAATTCCCTGGGGCGGGTATTCAATGGATTCTTCATCAATGTAATTCCCATCATAATCATAGAAAAGGAGTTTTGCTCTTGGTCTGTCAGAAAGCATGACTACTCTTTTTGTGCTTTCATCAACTGTAATGTCCATTAGTGACAGGTATTCTCTGGGCCCCCTCCCGATATTCTGAATTCTTGCAAGATGTCGTCCATCGATGGAAAATATTTGTACCGTCTGCTCTCTTATATCAAGAATGAAAATCCGATCACCCGCTATAACAATCCTGCTTATTTCTGATATAAGGGAGTTGGTTAGCGTTTCTAATGGAACATACTCAATTGCCTCAAAAAACTGATCACTATCAACAGGGTCAACCTTCTGCTTCAGCTGAATGCTAATTGTATCAGTATTTTTTGCAAGATTAATGGAACCTGAATTTTCCTTCGATAGAAAAGAACAAGAGGTCAACAATTGGACTATGATCAAAGCTATCGTTATTGCGAAGATGCTAATGGACATGGAGTAATCAGAATACTTGTTTTTGAAATGATAACGCAGACTTGTCATGAATTCCATCAGTCCTCTGTAAGCTGCTATAATGTCTCCTTTTTCAACCTGTTTTCGGTATTCCGATACGCAATCATTGAATGATTTCATCTGTCAGTCTGCATTTTGATTACTAAACCCGCATTCAAAGCAAAATGGTCTGTGGACACACAGGGTTGAACCGCACTGTGGGCAAGTTCTTCTGGCAGTCTCGAATTCAAGGAATTTTTCAATACCCTCATTCTTTATCATTGCCAGGTTATCGAAGAAACTTGTACCGTATCTGGTCCTGTATCTTTTGTCCAGGTTTTTCAATCTTCTACATGGATATTTCTGACAATCATAGCAGAATCCCGATTCTGTAGCCTTAAGAAGTTCACAGTTTATTATAATGCATTGCTTGCAGTATTCAGGTTTGGAGTCGTGTGTTGTCCTGCACCCCGGACAGTGATCTTTGTATCTCATGTACCCCATACACGACCCGCAATTCATCCCGCATGGAGCAATCATCTCTCTTTCGAACACGATGCTTGTCCTGTATTTCTTTTGTGCAGATGGCCTTTTCATTATTATGTGACCGTTCTTAAGATCAATAAGTTATTTGATTGGATTCTAGGTGTGATGTGCTGGCAATGGTTTATAACGGCACGGCGGTAAGTTTCG
>CAZSVG010000133.1:0-3876 GCA_964610195.1 uncultured Candidatus Cloacimonadota bacterium
TCCGGAGTATGTTACAATATGGTTTATCGGTATGGAGACAGGGTATGCCCAGGTGACTTCGTCGAGCTCGGAAGCAGCCACGAAGAAGTTGTTTCCTCGGTTCTCTACGGCGAAATGTATCGAATCGAGGAATATATCAATGATCACACAGACTGAAGTCTATGTTACAAAAATGGCACAGACTGAAGTCTATGCTACAAAAATGAACTGCTTCTTCGATAGTGCTTTTCATTTTGGTGCAGAATTTATCGAAGGATCGGAAGCAGTCACAAGAATGAAGGCTTCCTCGACGCAATTTTGGTACCCCTATCTTTACAGGCTCTCAACCGGTTGAAAGAACATTACACCAACTTTTGAGACACAACAGTAACTACAACTATTTCCTCTACTCTTTAAAAAAATAATGAGGTAAACCGCAATTTATTCTGTCTTATTAATCAGATATTTCTTGGTAACAATTAAGGTAGAAATAAGTTCTATTATTGTAAAGAATTATCGAGAGTTTTCATTCAATATGAAGCGCTTGAATTGAAGAGACAAAATCTGTTTCAGAAGAGAAAACTCAGTTTAGAATCGAGGAGAATGGAAATGAGATTTAAGAAAAAAGTACTGCTATTACCGATTATAGCAGCCATTGTATTGGTTTATTTCTTTTTCATACATAAATCAGCAGCTCAGACAGAAAGTTACACTTTTGGGGCAGTTACCAGAGGTAATCTGGAGATCATAACTTCCAGTACCGGTACCCTTCAACCGGTTAGTTTGGTGGAGGTTGGAACACAGCTATCCGGTAGAGTAGAAAATGTTTTTGCCGATTATAATTCCATAGTTCGAGAAGGGCAGATCCTGGCTATCCTTGATACTCTCCAATTGGCTATCAATTACCGATCAGCTCAGAATGATTTAGCCCGATCCCGTGCTCAATTTGAGCTGACCAGTCGCGAATATAACGACAAAGTAAGACTTTTTGAGAGGAGTTTTATTTCTGAACTTGAGCTCTTGCGAGCCGAAACTGATCTAAAACTGGCCCAGACTAATCTGCTAAATGCCGAGAGTAATCTGCAGAGAGCCGAACTGAATCTAAAAGATTATGCGATAATCCGTTCACCCATTAATGGGATCATTATTGATAAGAATGTTGAAGAGGGGCAGACGGTAGCGGCCAGTCTTTCAGCTCCGATTCTATTTACGATCGCTGCAGATCTGGAAAACATGGAGATACAGGCTCAGGTTGACGAGATCGATATCGGGATGATCAAAGCAGGACAACCGACCAGATATACTGTTGATGCTTTTCCCGGCCGGACTTTTACCGGAACTGTTCGTGATGTTAGATTAAAACCTCAGATTATATCCAATGTCGTGATTTATTCGGTTATTATATCTACTAAAAATCCCGACGGAATCTTGATGCCTGGAATGACAGCAACAATCGATTTCATAACCAGACAATTAGAGGATATTCTGCTCGTTCCTTCAGCAGCCCTCCGTTTTCGCCCTTCCGAGGAAATTCTTCAACAGATGATCAGGGAAAATATGCCTGATGGATTATCTGGAGTCAATGTTGCAACAACCAGGCAAAACAACCCATCCTCAACCAGAGGGGGTAATATGGGCATGCTCTGGAGTCAGGATAGCAATGGGAAGCTGACCATGACCAGAGTGAGGATAGGTGAGACAGATGGTATGAATACGCAGGTAATACCTTTGGAAGGTGAAATAGAGGGAATGAAAATTATTGTCAATCGGGTAGTTTCCGGTCAAACAGCGAGAACAGTCCAAACTCAGGCACCCCTTGGAGCACCACAGAGAATGAGGTTTTAATGAAAAAAATCATCGAGATCTCGGGATTAAAGAAAAAATATTTAATGGGAGAAATCGTAGTTAATGCTCTGGCAGGAGTTGACCTTTTAGTCGAAGAAGGGGAATATATAGCAATCATGGGGCCATCAGGTTCAGGCAAATCAACATTGATGAACATTATCGGTTGTCTTGATAGTCCGGATGGTGGTGTTTATAAACTCGACGGTATAGATGTCAGCAGATTAAATGACGATGAATATGCTTTTATCAGAAACAGCAAAATCGGCTTCGTTTTTCAAAATTACAACCTCCTGGCTCGGACTTCTGCTCTGGAAAATGTGGAACTACCCCTTATGTATCACCGGGAAAACCGTCATAACGATATCCGTGAAGCAGCAATTTCTGCCCTGGAAAGAGTCGGATTGGGTGATAGAATGCACCATGAACCGAGTCAGCTTTCCGGAGGCCAACAGCAGAGAGTTACTATTGCTCGAGCACTGGTAAACAATCCTGCTCTTATTCTGGCTGACGAACCAACCGGTAATCTCGACACCAAAACCTCATATGAGATCATGGAACTTTTTAAACAGCTTAATGAACAGGGAGTAACTATCGTCTTGGTAACTCATGAAGCAGATATTGCTGCCTACGCAAAAAGAAATGTCAGACTCCGTGACGGGCTGGTAGAGAAAGACAGCATGAATTAGGACGACAGGAGTATTAATCATGAAATTAAGACATCTCCAGCAAATAGCAAGAAGAAGTTTATTCCGAAATAAGATGCGCAGTTTTCTCACTTCTCTCGGGATTATTATCGGGGTTTGTTCGGTCATTGTTATGGTTGCCGTTGGCCGAGGCTCTCAGGCGCTCATAACAGATCAGATTCAATCGATGGGCATTAATATGATCATGCTCTCCACCAGATGGGGAAGAAGCCCGGTGTCTCAGGGAGCAGGTTCTTTCGATCGATTGACTCTGGATGATGTGGAGTTGATCAGGGATCGATCAGAGTATGTTCAATATATATCACCAACAGTTCGTTATAACGGTCAGATAATCGGGGGAGTTGGTAATTGGAGTACAAGAGTTGAGGGAGTTTCTCCCGATTATCAGTTTATCAGAGGTCATTATGCTGCCAGTGGTGATTTTTTTACGGAACGTGATATGACCACCCGGGCCAGAGTATGCCTGCTCGGCCCAACTGTGGCCAACGAGCTTTTCCCCGACATGGATCCGATAGGGCAGAGGATCCGGATAGGAAATGTCCCTTTTACTGTGATTGGTGTTCTTGAAGAAAAGGGGCAGACTACCATGGGAGATCAGGATGATACAATTATAGCACCCGCTACTACTGTTATGTCCAGACTCAGAGGTGGTAATCGGATCAATATGATCATGCTCAGCACATATAATGCCAACCAGATGGAAGCTGCTCAGATAGAAATAAAAGAGATTTTTCAGGAACACTATCGAATGAACCTTTCAGATATTGATGAAGTTTTTAATATCCGCAGTCAAACAGAAATTATTGATATGGCTACTGCTACCTCCAAAACCCTTACCATGCTTCTCGGTGCGGTAGCCGCCATTTCTCTCCTCGTAGGCGGTATAGGGATAATGAATATTATGCTCGTTACTGTAACAGAAAGAACCCGTGAGATCGGAATTAGAAGATCTGTCGGTGCCAGAAGCCGTGATATACTAGTTCAATTTCTCGTCGAAGCTATCTTCCTCAGCTTTATTGGCGGTTTACTAGGGATCGGACTCGCTTTTACCATTTCATGGGCTCTTAATCACTTCTTCGGAGTAGCAACCTTGATTGACCCCTTCGTTATCTCTACCGCCTTCATTTTCTCCGGTTTTGTAGGAGTTTTCTTCGGTTTCTACCCGGCCCGTAAGGCTGCCCGGCTTAATCCGATCGATGCCTTGAGATACGAATAAGGAACTTTAACAAATCCATATATACTCCTCCCATCAGTAACCCGGTTGATCTTGATCAACCGGGTTTACTAATTAAAAAGGAGAATTTGTTCTTCATTCTATCCTGATCATGCCTGAAATATAATTATCGAT
>CAZSVG010000134.1:0-3065 GCA_964610195.1 uncultured Candidatus Cloacimonadota bacterium
GTCCAGGTACCGGGGTCAACATCAAAGTCCTCTTCCCAGAGATAAGTCTGGGAATAAGCCAGGAAGGGGATCGATAATAAGATTATCAGGGATAAAGTAGCAGTTAAGTTTTTCATTGAACTCTCTCCTTAAATATCAAATTAAGTTAAGGTTATCGGTTTTTCAATGATCGTCTACATTAAACAGAAATTTGATCAACGATATTTGATTTCGAAACTAATTAAAATGACCTTACATATTGGTCTTATCCTTCTTCAACCTCTATCATTCTTTAACTCCTGGATGATCAAAGTCGCGATCTTTTGTTCAATATCATATCCGTTGAGAAAATTATCATCCTTCTCGTTTTCTTTATCAGAAGATTAAAACAAAATGTCAAGAAAATAGTAAAAAATAACAACATTTCTTATTAGGTTAAAAAAAAAGAGCAAGAGAGGTTACCTCTCTTGCTCTGAATTCGTATAATAAGGTTTAGATTACTTCATCATAATCATTTTCCGGGTTGAAGTAAAGACTCCGGATTTCATGCGATAGAAGAAGATCCCGCTTCCGGCATCACGGCCTCGATCATCTTTACCATTCCAGACTACTGAATACCTTCCGGCATTTTGATAGTCATCTACCAGGGTCTTGATATGTTGTCCACGGATGTTATAGATCTCGATAACTACCCGGGAGTCAGATTGGATGGAATAACTGATCGTTGTCTCCGGATTGAACGGGTTGGGATGATTACCCAACAGAGCTGTTACCAATGGCTCCAGAACAACTTCATCTTCAATGCCGGTCGTGACGGTAGCCTGAGCGTTTAACATGTTGGTAGCTCCGTTGGTATAGATCCCGATCACCGTATAGTTATAGGTTCCTGCAGGCAGACCTTCATCAAGGTACTCCGGTTCCATTACTCCTTCAGCTATGACCGGACCGTTCCTGGTGATCTTGAAACCGAGAAATGCCCTGTCGCCTCCCCGCAATGATGTTTCACTCTTATGAACATCACGGGTAGAAATATTGCGAGTGCTTTTCTCTCTGGTTACCCATTGCCAGGAGAGGTGGACATCATTACCCTCAACGGTGGCCTGTAGATTACCGATATAAGGTATCTGCTCCTGATAATTGATCGTATTGGAGAATGCTGCTACGGAGAGGACATTGTTGGTATAGACAGAACGAACGGCATAACGGTAGGACCCGTTAAGTACGGTATACAATTCACTATCAACATAGCTGGTCTCTGTTAAGGGGACCGTTCCTATCTCATCCCATAGATCCGGATTCTGCTCCTGACCAGGTTCCAATCTATAAACAATGAACCCGATCAGAACTCGATCATTATAGCGTGAAGATTTGATATCTGCTTTCGGTTCCATTATTCTGCCGGTACTGAACAGTTCTATCGGCTCTATTTGCGGAGACGGATAGCTTCCGGTTCCTCGTGACCCTGCCAGAGGTTCCATTCCCCTGATCGGACCAAGATCAAATCCCTGGGCTCGGAGCAGGAAGTTATGATTATAACCGGCTGATTCCATGGTCATCCAGGTGCCGGTAGTATAGTTCTCGGTATAGTAATGGGTATTGTTCTGGAATACGTAGGGTGCTCCCACTCCGTCATCTCCGGCCAGACCAAGATTGCCGGCAATACTCAAACCGACCAGGAATCCGTTCGGAGCATTGATCTCGTTCGGAAGCTCATAAATCGTCCACTGCTGATGATTATTGGTCACATCATCGGCCTGATAAAGAACTGAATTACTATTCGGTAACCCCTGAGCATTGAGACCGAAGATGAAGAGATTGACGGCCGGATGATTGGTCGTTCCTTCTGTATACCAGGAGACCGAATTCAGGATGGCACTGCGGCGATGAACTACACCGAGGATGGTGTTGTTCGTTCCGGTCGGAATACCGATAGCTACTGTCGGGACTCCGTCATCGTAACGGAAGTCGATGAAGTCATATTCATCCGGTGATACCCATTCAATCTGGGCTTCCATATTACCCGGTAATATGGTAGCGGTCACATCAAACGGCGGGAAGGAGACCTCATTGACAACCACATCACCCAGATCGAGATCGGTGTTACCTACTGCCACATCCTGAGTGAGGGTCGAATAACCACCGCGCTGAACGGTCATGGTATAGGTATGATCGGCATAGACTCCCGGTATGGAGAAAGTCCCGTCGGTATTACTGTTCGTCTCGTAGTATAAATACCCTTCGAAAGAGATGAAGGCATTATCGAGTCCAACATCGGGTTGATCACTCCCTACAACGCGACCGGAAACAGTTACTGTCGGTAATGGAGTTAAGGTGAAGCTCACTGTCGTTGTTTCATACTCTTCGACAAGGACATTCTCTTCCACCCCGTCATAGTATCCGAACTTGGAAGCGGTTACCGTATGCGTTCCTTCGAACATATAGGGGAAGAGATAATATCCCTGGGAGTTCGTATAAGCAACGAAATCTGTATTGGCAACAGTTATCATGGCACCCTGCATAGGTTGATCATTCTCATCAAAGACATAACCATCCAATGTACCCATTCCCACAGTAACAAAGTAAAACCCGGTGTTGGGATAAATATTATCAATCGTTCCCGCATCAGGATTTGCTGGATTAAATTCTGTAGAATCTGAATATAGATAACGGGTTCTATTGGGATATTGAGGATTTGATGAATAATAGAAATGATTAAGAGAGCTATAATATTGAGTATCCATCGGTCTTTGGACCATAATGACCAGATTCTGTGAACCTGTGTAGAAGAAGAAATCGTCGAGTTCAATGGTAATGGTGTTTTGTCCAGTAGGGAAATTTACCAAACCGTCAAAGACTAACTCCATTTGAGTTGATGGGATCCAACCATTGGCTAAGTTATCAATATTCGATTCTATCATCCAGATCCTGACCGGCATATTGAATAAGTCGGCAACAAAATTGTTATAATACTTGAGCTGCGTTATAACCCCGGCAATATTGAGTTCATCAGCCATGTAAATCGTTTGAGTTAGACTATTCATCCAGTAAAAATTGAGTGGAACAATATTGGTTGTGGTGGTATCTGT
>CAZSVG010000134.1:3075-3823 GCA_964610195.1 uncultured Candidatus Cloacimonadota bacterium
CAACAGTCACAGAATTTGATGGCACTGACTCAGATAAGGTATAGACAGCCGTCACATAATAAACATAAGTAACATTATTCTCTACGTCTGTATCGTTATAGCCCGTGTCCGGAATAGTCTCTGTATTTAACTGAATACCATCCCGATAGACATTATAGCCAAGCAGGGCTCTGTTGGTTCTGGAACTACTAATCCGGGCATCAGACCTTATCTCGTGAACTTCAGGATCCTGAGCTGCCAGGATTGACCTGATCTCTCTGTCGATTTCATCTTTATCAGTAATGCCCCTCTCGATCATCTTCTGCTGTAATTCCCCATACTCGAAAGCCGATAGCCCAGAGGCAGTGTCTCTCAAAGTAGGATTGGGAGGACTCCAGCTCAGGCTGACCAGGTTATTGCCGGCAGTATATACCAGATTGGTCGGTGGGAAGGGGATTTCGTTCAAAACCACATTTAATTCGGTTACTGTCTGAATATTGATATTATTCTGAGTATGGGTCGTATATCCCGGTTTGGAAACCTGCAGATTATAGACTCCCCGCAGAACATTGAGGAAAGTTGTTGAGGCAGGAACTGTCCCTGTTGCCGTCTGTTCATAAACCGGGCTCTGTCCATCAGGATCCTGATCCTGGTAGAAGAGGGTTACGGTTGCTCCGGCAGCACTATCACCAACATCGGTCGTGATATTGACCGTTACATTGGTGGTCATATCCTTCCCTACCCAGTTGGAAATAGCCGGGTTGGAGAG
>CAZSVG010000135.1:0-3812 GCA_964610195.1 uncultured Candidatus Cloacimonadota bacterium
TTGTAATGCCGGATGATCTATACCCACCCACCACCCAAATGGAGCTGCGCTCCATCCCTGAGGCTTCGCCTCAGGCTATGATGTTACGCCCTTGCAGGGCTGAAAATATTGAAGCAAAGCGAGTCCATTGGGAGAAGAAGCGATGAAAAGGCGAGGGGGCGACTTGGCGAGGGGGAGAAAAAACCTGCGGAAGAAAAGCGAGAAGAGTGACAAAGTGACAAAAAAAACCTACGGAAGCAAAGCAAGTCCATCGGAAGCAGAGCAAGGAAAAGGCGAGGGGGCGACTTGGCGAGGGGGAGATTATAAAATTTGGTGATAAGAAATTATTGACTTTTTAATGATAAATATTGACAAAAATATGGTATCTGGTTAATTTAGGTAGTGGTAAGTAGTTAGAGTCTTTTTTCGGAGTCGAGATAAGGTATAAGTGCAGATGAGGAGCGGAAGATGAACATTGATAAGGCTATTTCTAGTTAACAGAGAGGGATTCTTACGACAGGGAAACTATCGACTTTCCACCCCCGGATTGGAAACAGATATCGGGATCAGAACCATAAATTTCGTTATTTAATCACCAAACACCTTTCTAATATCATTAAAATTCAAATCATGATCAATCAGACAATTTTTTTCCGGAGGTTATAATGTTAAAAAAGTTAGTTTTTTGGGGAGCAGTGCTCTCTCTTGTTGCTCTTCCCCTTTATGCCGATGAGGTAGCGAAGAGAGACCATTACCTGGTACCGGCTATAAATGAACAGGCAACTGTCCGTTATGATGTTCAAGGGATCAAAGGGAATACTCCCCTGCTGTCAGAAAAAGAGGAGTTGGGGAAAGAAACAACCAAAGAGAAAGATCCGGTTAGATGGGACGATGATATTCCGGTCATGGCTACCTCCTACAGTGAACGTTATCCGACCATGTGTTATGATTATCTAAACAGTGACTGGATGTACGTTGCTGCTGAGGTTTGGGACCTTTCCACCAATGTTCCCAAAAACATCAGGATCCAGAGAAGTAGTATAAACGGTGAAACATGGCCTAACGATGGCAACAATCTGTTCCTGATCGAAGGTTCGGTTTCACAGCCCTTGATGAAACCGCAGATCGTTCAGGTAACCCCATCAGATATCGGGATGGTCCATGTCAGACAATATAGTGCAAATGATTGGGACATTGCCTTCCGAAAATTCAATACCGGTAATCTGGCGACCAATAGCCTGCATTGGGTTGACTCCAGAGTAGCCAAGTTAGTAACCCCCTCGATTGCTTCAGACGTTCTCTGGTTTGATGTCAATCCCTATATATATATAACCTATGTCGAAGCTTCCGCTTCACCAAGAACTCTGTTAACCAAGCGGTCAACCGATCTGGGAATCAACTGGTCTACCCCGTTCACGATCAGCAATATAAGTACAGCCGTAGATGAGGCAAATCTGCATACTTCGATAGATCATTTCGTAAATATAACAGCAATAGCTTATGTGGACAGAGAAGGGAGTTATGATGTCGTCAAGGTCGTTATCTCCACTGATTTCGGAAATAACTGGAGTACCCCGGTCATTGCCTCAAATACTACCCGACATTGTCGATTTCCTCAGATCAGGATTGTGAATACTGAAAATATCATTGTTGTTTATGAGCTTTTCTTCAGTGACACTGATATTGATACCTATTATTCCTATACTCCGGACATGGGAGCTACTTTCTATTCCGGTTCTCTTGCTGTTTCGATTCAGAACGAGCGTTTCCCCAATGTATCGTCATACCGGGACGACAGCACCAACTCTGATGTCTATGTAACCTATACGAAATATCCGAACGAGGTTTTTATCGTAAAAGCGGTCAATCCGGATTACAGTCTCTGGGGAGAGCCGATCCAGGTTAAAGATTCCACGGTCAATCTCAGCCCGAATAACCGGAATGCGATCGTAGTCAAACCTTCTCCGACAAGGGTCATTCAAAGTGCCGTTGCCTGGGGTCATCACTACGCGGCTGCCGATGTCGATATCTTTTTCGATGCCGAATGGCGAGGGATGGAGGAGATCTGTGAACTCACCATCCAATCGTTTGATCCCAGTATCGGAGTGCAGATCTCGGTAGTACCAAATGATCTGAATGGAGATAGTGATGGAGTAAGCCCCTTTAGCCGGTATTACTATTTTGATGCGCCAGTTACCCTTTCTGCTCCCGAATTTTCGGGTGGTAATGAATTCGAAAAATGGGAATTGAACGGTGTTTACTATTCTTCGGATCGCGAAATTACTATTATGGTGAACGAGGATCATGTATTTACTGCAGCATATGCACCTCCCGGTGATGCGACATTCACGATCGGACTGGGGGTCGATTATTTCAGGATACCGGTAGATATGTATTATCAGAACAGTCTCTTTGAAACCCTATTCTATGATTGGGAAATTGGGGATTTCACCGGTCTGATCAACGGGCTTACCTTCTATAACAATTTCATCACCGACCTACCCAATATGCCGACCAGGATCTGGTTGGGGATGACTGACCTGGGTAGTTTATTAGCCGGTTGGATCCCGTCAACCGAGCTGCAGCTGGTCTTTGACGGGACAGTTGATTATCCTTCCGGGTATAACGATATTTACATACAGTTACAGACTCCGTTTCTTTATGAAGGGAATAATCTGGTCATGCTGGTCCATCGTCCGATGGATACGACCTATTATAGTTTTTATGATAGATTCATAGTTCATGGCGGGGTGAATGAGAGGGGTCGATACTATTCATCTGATGGTCTGTTGCTCGATCCGGCAGATCCCCCCCCTGATGATTATATGATCGGATATTTCCCGCGAACTACCTTTCATGTAACTCCGACCTCAGTAGATTATCCTTATGTGTTGCCAAAGGTAACGAAGCTGGGGGTTGCCTACCCCAATCCGTTCAATCCGGAGACAAAGATCAGATTCTCATTGGCGGAAGAGTCGGATGTGGTTATGGAGATCTATAACATCCGGGGACAGAAAGTATGCCGTCTGATCAGTGACCGGGTCCAGCCGGGAGAGCATGAAGTGGTCTGGAAAGGGAGAGATGATGCCGGGAAAGAGGTTGGAACCGGGGTTTATGTTGTTTATCTGAAAGCGGGGAGCAGGGAGTTCAGTAGGAAGATAACGATGATGAAGTAAAAAATAACAATATAGTTGATATGGAGGGGCGGCTGGAAAGCCGCTTCTTCATTTTTTTAAGATGTTCTTTCTTTTTGACCGCAAAAAGAAAGAACCAAAGAAAAACTCTCCGGCGTACAATTAAGGGTTAAAAACCTTCTCGAGCCAGCTTCTTTCGCTAAACTCCTCGCTGCGCTCGTCGAACAGTAGCTCCGAAGCAGTCTCTCGTACGGTTTTCTTTACACCCTTAATTGTAATGCCGGATGATCTATACCCACCCACCACCCCAATGGAGCTGCGCTCCATCCCTGAGGCTCCGCCTCAGGCTATGATGTTACGCCCATACAGGGCTGAAAATGTTAAAGCAAATCAAGTTCATGGGAGAAAAGCAAGAAGAGTAACAAAGTAACAAAGTTACCAAGTGACAAAGAAAAGACCTGCGGAAGCAAAGCAAGTCCGATAGGATGTGTAATCATTTGATAGAATTTGGCAAAAGAATCGAATTAATCAGGATGGCAGAACCCCGGAGGGGTGTCACAACATAGCCTGACACGGAGTGTCAGGATTTCAAAGACTAACTTCACCCACCACCCAAATGGAGCTGCGCTCCATCCCTGAGGCTTCGCCTCAGGCTATGATGTTACGCCCTTGCAGGGCTGAAAATATTGAAGCAAAGCG
>CAZSVG010000136.1:0-3800 GCA_964610195.1 uncultured Candidatus Cloacimonadota bacterium
AAAAAATCAATGGATTGCCACATGAATATCAAATTGGCTAAGAATTCAGGTTTCTGTTTCGGGGTTAAACGGGCAATAAATATGGCCGAAGATGCTTCTGCCCGTTATTCGGAGATCGTGACCCTCGGCCCGATAATCCATAATCCTCAAATGGTGAAGAGTCTACAGGATAAGGGAATTATTGCTATCGATAATATCGATAATATAGATCATAAACCGGTTATCATTCGTTCTCACGGAATAACCAGAGAGCTAAGAAAGCAATTAGATGATATCGGACTCCCGATCATAGATGCGACCTGCCCCTATGTTGCCAGTAGCCAACAGTATGTAACTCAATTGAGTAAAAAGGGTTATCCTATTATCATCGTGGGTAACAAAGATCACCCGGAAGTAATAGCCCTGAAATCCTATGTTGATGGTGAATCGTATATTATTTCATCACCGAAAGAAATTCCCAATAAAAGATTTACCAAATTGGCGGTTATCAGCCAGACCACCCAGAGTATTGGAAATTTGCAGAACATAGTAACCGCCTTGATCCCGATTACCAAAGAGTTGAATTTGATTAACACCATCTGCAATGCAACAACTGTCAGACAGGATTCAACCTTTCTATTAGCCCAAGAAAGTGATTTAATGATTGTCATTGGTGGTAAAAATAGTTCAAACACCAGAATGTTATATCAAATTTGTCAAAACATCGTAGAAACCTATCTGATAGAGACTTCTGAGGAATTTGATTGCTCCTGGTTGGAAAAAAAAATAAACATCGGCTTGACAGCTGGAGCGTCTACACCAGATTGGATAATTGTCGAGGTATACAATAAAATTATGAAATGTCTCGGGAATCACCAGCATTCCATTGTTAGTGTTGAAGAGATTTCCGGGTATAAGGAGGAATGAATGCATTTCAATAATCAAACCGAAGAAAGAGTAGATAACCAAGAGATAGTATCAGAGGATCTGGTTATCGGAAAGATCGAAAATGAAACAGATGATGTTAACGATCAAAAACAAACTGAAAGTAAAGAAAAGGTACAGACAAAGAGAAGTAAAAAGTCTGTTGTTGATGAAGATCTTGCCGAGAAGGCAATAGACGAAGTAACCGAAACTATGGACGAAGAATCTGAGCAAAAATCAGAAGAACCGGATGAAGTAGAAACAAGTGTTGCAGAGCAACCTGAAGTAGAGAAAGCAAGTGTTGCAGAGCAACCTGAAGAAACAGAAATAACTGATGATATCTCTCCTCCATCAGAAACAGAAGAGCATCCGGAAGTGCAATCCGAACCAGAAGAGGAACCGATAAAGGAAGAGATAGTTACTGAACCGTCTGTAAAAAAAGAAGTTCCACCACCAGTACCTGAAACACCTGAAAGTGCTGCCTTAGCAAAGGAAATGGCTCAATATGAAGAGACTTTTCGTGACTATAAGCCGGGTGAGATAATTGAAGGTACTATAGTTGGTTATAATGATAAAGAGGTTTTAGTTGATATCAGCTACAAATCGGAAGGGTCAATTCCGATCAGTGATTTTGGTAATCCTGAAGAAATCGAGCGTGGTTCCAAGATCAAGGTCTATATCAACAAAGTCGAGAACAGCGAAGGGAAAGTATCTTTGTCCAAGAAGATAGCCGATTTTCATCTGGCTCTGGACGATTTAAAAGAAACATTCAAGAATAATGCCACAGTAACCGGTACTATTCGTCAACGGGTAAAAGGTGGAATGATCGCTGAAATCAAAGGGATAAACGCTTTTTTACCCGGTTCTCAGATCTCCATCAAACCGATACCTAATCTCGATCAGTTTATCGGGAAAGAGGTAAAATTCAGAATCATCAATATCGATGAACATAAAAAGAATATAATCGTCTCCCGGAAGAAAGTACTGGAAGAAGAGCAGGAAGAAAGGATCATCAAATTACGCGATAAGATCAAGGTCGGAGCCGAGCTTGACGGGGAAGTCAAAAATATAACTGACTACGGTGCCTTTATTGATCTTGGCGGAATAGATGGACTGTTACATATTACCGATATGTCCTGGGGTCATATCAATCATCCGTCAGAGATGCTCAACATCGGTGATAAAGTCAAAGTTAAGGTCATTTCCTATGAAGAGGATGAATCAAGAGTATCTCTGGGATTAAAGCAATTAGTGCCTCATCCCTGGGAGAATGTCGAGATCAAGTATGAAGAGGGTTCAAAAGTCACCGGTAAGGTTGTCAATGTTACCCCTTATGGTGCCTTTGTAGAACTGGAACCCGGCGTTGAGGGTCTGGTCCATATTTCCGAAATGTCCTGGACCAAGAAGATCACCAATCCCAGACAGATTATTAATGTAGGTGATATGGTCAATGCCATAGTTCTATCAGTCTCGAAGGAAGAGCAGAAGATCTCTCTCGGAATCAAGCAGATGGAGCCCAATCCCTGGTTGGTCATAGATGAGAGATATCCTATGGGGACCATTTTAAAAGGAAAGATTAAAAGCTTAACCTCTTTTGGTGCTTTTGTCGAGATTGAAGAAGATATTGATGGTTTAATTCATATTTCCGATATTTCATGGACTCGTAGAATCTATCATCCCAAAGAAATTCTTCGTAAAGGGCAGGAAGTAGAAACAGTAGTCCTTTCAGTCGATAAACATCTTCACAGAATCGCTCTCGGAATCAAACAGCTGTTTGAGGATCCGTGGGAAGAACTGGATCAGAAACTACCTATCAATACTGAGGTCACCGGAGTCATTACCAAGATAATACCGAAAGGAGTTCTGGTAGATATAGATGTTGATGGAAATCCCATCGAAGGTTTCGTCCCGATCTCTCATCTGGCTATTCCTCGTTTAGATAGACCAGAAACAGCTTTTGCCAAAGGGGATGAAATTCCGATGAAAGTTATCGAACTCGATATGGAAAACCGACGTTTGATCCTCAGTATTAAAGCGTATTTCTTCTCCAAAGAGAGAGAGGCGTTACAGGAATTTCTCAAGAAACACGAACCGGAAATGAGACAACAGGAGAAAAAAGCTGAAGAACAAGAACATCTTGAACATAGCGAAGAAGCTGATGAACATGAGTTAGCTCAGGAAGCTGAGCAGCATCCTCAGGAAGAACAACCTGAAGCTGAAAAAGATATGGCTCAGGAAGAGAGCGAAACACCTGAACAGCTCAAACAAGAGGAACCAGCCCAGGAAGAGACCGTCGAAGAAGAGGTTGCTCCCGAAAAGGAATCAGAACCGGAACCGATCGAAGAAGAGAAAAAGGTAGCTGCCGAGGATCAGGAAGAAGAGATCAAAGCAGAAACAACTGATCAATAAAACTCGAATATTTGATAATAATATCCAATGAGCAGACGGTATGAGACTCATACCGTCTGCTTTCTTATAGGCGAATAAAATGAATCCGGATACCCCAATTTCATCATCATTTTCTCATACTTTCACCAGAAGAATTATCTTCATCGGATTTATTGGAGCCGGGAAATCATATATGGGCATTCAGATAGCAGCATTAATGAAACTCCCCTTTTATGATACCGATCTGGAAGTTGAAAAGAGGGAAAAGCTCTCCATTTCAGAGATTTTTCAATTCAAAGGAGAAAGATACTTTCGTATCATAGAAAGAGACATTCTGCTCAAGGCACCACCGGTTTCTGTTATCGCTACCGGGGGGGGCATTATTGAGTTGCCGGAGAACCGAGGATTTCTAAAAAAGAACAAAGATTTGGTTATCTGGCTTAATCCGGATTGGGAAATTGTTTTTCAGAGAATCAAACAGACCGGCAGACCAAAAGTAGAGAAGCTGA
>CAZSVG010000137.1:0-3799 GCA_964610195.1 uncultured Candidatus Cloacimonadota bacterium
AAAGATCTTGGAAAAAGTTCCCAGCATCACTACCTGTTCTGTATTATCCAGAGTATACATGGTATCTACATGTTCTCCTTCAAACCTTAATTCCCGATAGGGACTATCTTCGATGATCAAAACATCATATTTCTTCGCCAGAGCAATTATATCCAGTCTTCTCTGTTTATTCAGGGTTATTCCTGAAGGATTCTGAAAGTCGGGAATGACATAGATAAATTTTGGTTTCTGGTTCTTGGCGGTTAGTTCCTGTAATGTTTTTTCCAGGATTTCGACACTCATACCCTCTTCTTCGATCGGAACACCAACCATATCAGCACCATAACTGCCAAAAGCACTTAAAGCACCGAGATAAGAAGGTAAGCCAACGATAATTTTATCACCACGATTGATAAATATCTTCGCTATCAGATCAAGTGCCTGCTGAGAAGCGGTGGTAATTATCAAATTCTTTATCGAGATATCCATTCCCTGTTTCCGGTATCGTTCTACTAATAATGTCCGTAAGAGGGTATCCCCCTCTGTCGCTCCATACTGCAGGGCGATTTGAGGTTCTGTCTTCATGATATCACAGACAATTTGATTCAATTCCTCTACCGGGAAAGATTCCGGCGATGGTAAACCACCGGCAAAAGAGATTATCTCCGGGTCTTGGGTTAATTTTAACAGTTCCCTAATCTGAGATTTTTTCATACCCTGGGCATTGACTGAAAAAATCTGATTTAAATCAGTAATCATTACTTCCTCCGATCTATTTATTCTTCATTGATATATCTAATGTATTTAAAATCCTCGATCTGCTTTCTGACTTTTTGTGATAACTCCTTCGCAATTCTAACTTTCAAGATTTGTTCTCTGTTTTGTTTGTCAATTTGTTTTTCTAAGATCTCCACCTGGTTTTTTAAAAAACTGATCAACTTCTTCATCTCCAGCGGGATATGAAAGACTACCTCCTGCTTCATGTTGCTCAGATAATCATAGATCATTCTGAATAATTCATCAAAATTTTTATCATACTTGGCAGATATAAAAACTGATGCCGGATATTTGACCATCAGCCGTTTGCGTAAAAACTTGTTACTCACTGTGTCTTTTAGTATATCTGCCTTATTGAAGACATACAAGATATCCTTATCATCAGCTCCGATCTCTTTGAGCACCTCATTAACAGCATCTATGTAGCTATCGAAATCGGGTTGGGTTATATCAACTACATGTAGGAGCAGATCTGCCTCGGTGACCTCCAAGAGAGTTGAATGAAATGAACTGACCAGCGTGTGCGGTAATTTTTTAATAAATCCAATGGTATCGGTGATCACTACTTTTTCATCACTGTTCTGTTTTAGTAGTCTGGTGGTGGAATCAAGGGTCGCAAATAACTGATCGGCAACATATAGCTGTTCTCCGGTAAGCCTGTTGAAGAGAGTACTTTTTCCGGCATTTGTGTAACCGATCAGAGAAACATTCTTTAACTGGGATCTCTTCTTCCTTTTCACTACGGAGACTTTTTCAATATCTTCCAACCTTCTTTGCAGGATACTGATCTTCTTCTGGATCTCGCGACGGTCCAATTCGATCTGAGTCTCTCCGGGTCCTCTCAAACCTATCCCACCCTCAATACGGGAAAAGTGTTGCCATAAATTGCGAAGTTTGGAATAGTTATACTGGAGCATAGCCAGTTCGACCTGCATCTTGGCCTGTTTGGTCTTGGCATGGGTGGCAAAGATATCAAGGATCAGTTCGGTTCGGTCAACTATATTACAGGATGTGATCCGGGCTATATTTTTCGCCTGAGCCGGGGAGAGATTATCATTGAAGATCAGAGTATCTATTTTCTCTGCTTTTGCCTGGGCACTGATCTCGTTGATCTTACCTTTACCGATGTAGGTGGCTGGATTTGGTTTTTCCAGATGCTGGACAAATCTACCCAGAACTTCTGCTCCTGCCGTTTGGCTGAGATGTTCCAGTTCATCAACAGTCAGTTCGTATTCTTCTCGTTTTTCCTTGCCTGTATATAATCCTATTAAAAAAACCCGTTCTTTAACCTCTTTCGTTAACTCCATAGACTCCTTTAATAGTTTTTATCTTCATATACCAAAACTTGTTTATTTTTTTTCCGCCATTCGAGAAATTCTTCTTTGATCTCCAACTGCCAGACGATTTTCTTTTGCTCATTCTCGAAGGTAATGATGTCGACAAAGTGAATCTTACCATCGTTCGCTTTAAAACTCTTCTGGGGAACTTCGACATCGAAATCTCTTCCCTTCCTGACGATGGTAATCTCGTTGATAAATATACCGGGGGAGACCTCCAGTGAAGCTCTCGCTTCCACAACTCCTCTTCCGACATCTCTAAATTTTATTTCCATTCTGCTCACCTTTTAGCTTTAATACTGAATAAATAACTATAATTATTGGTTCACGAAACCGTCAAACAATATTTCGAATACCCCAATTTCAATATTCGACCCTTAGGGAGTATGGGTATCGGCCCGGGCCGACTCCCAGGTTCCCTAAGGGTTAGCTTGAGGAAATAGGTATTACCTCATTTCTCGTCAAGTTAAAAGGGACGGGTGAAGAAACCCGTATCTTTCTTGAATAATAGTCTGTAAAAACTCTTACTTCAGGAGAATCATCTTTCCGGTACTTTCAAACTCTCTTCCTGTTAACCGATAAAAATATACCCCGCTGCTAACCTCCTTGTCCTGATCATTTCTTCCATTCCAGATAATTTGATAAGTTCCCGCTGCATATTCGGAATTTATAAGAGTTTTAACTTTCTGACCTCTGATATCATAGATCTCAAGATTTATCAAATCAGGTCTGGCCAGAGAGAATTCTATATTTGTTGCTGGATTAAAAGGGTTCGGATACAATCTGATGTTAAGAAAAGTTAATTGAGGAGTTTCTTCAACGGAGGTTACGATCTCATACTGAGCTTCTGCTATCTCGCTGGGAAGCCAGTCAGCTTTATAAGCACGGGCTTTAATTGTAGCGCTGCTTTCGAGAAAGATGGGTTCAATAAAAAGAAGTGATTCTTCAGTCGGTTCGCTATCATCAAGAGTATAATATATAGAGGCATCTTCTGTCTCACAGGTTATCTCAACTTCCAGAGGAATTTCATAATACCCTGGTTCCGGGTTAAATAGGGGAGTGGCCACAGTTTCAATTTGAATCTGCCTCACAAATAAGCCGCTATGTTGAATATCGCAGCCGTCGATGATCATGTAGGTGAGATCTTCATTATAGGGAACAGAGGTACTCCAGAGATATAATTCCACCAACCAGGACATGAAGCCGGTAGCAGCTCCTGCCAGGTCAAGATATCCGTCATTGTTGAAATCTCCAAAGACCGGCGTGCTTTGCATGGTTACCGATGACCAGTCCGTTCCACAGGCAAGAGGCCAGCCGTCTGTATGTGATCCGTCATGATTATAGCAATCATAACCAAACTCAAAGAGATTGGAGGTTATGATCAGGTTGACCTGCCCGTTACCTGTAATATCTGCAATGCCGATCTGAGTATAGATTGCATCGGTAGGACCGGCAGGAAAACCGGTAAGGGTGTTGCCATCCTTATCCCAGGCATAGATGTGATTGATCGGGGTAGTAGAAGTTACCTGGTCTCCGACAATTATATCCAGTTCACCATCTCCATTGAGATCGCCAATTGAAACAGTAGCGAAGATCCAGTAATCGGTATATTGCGGCCATCCATCTCTGTGTGTTCCATCGGGATTGATAATAAATACTGCGCCACTGGTATCACTACAACCACCAAAAACAACCTGCTTTTGACC
>CAZSVG010000138.1:0-3796 GCA_964610195.1 uncultured Candidatus Cloacimonadota bacterium
TAGCAGCACAAAGAAGTATTTTCCTCAGTTCCCTTCGGCGATGTAATTTTTGACAGGTTGTTAGTTCCCAATAAAAAACTTCGTAAACTACTTCATTAAGATCATCTTACCGCTCTTCAACATCTCCCCTGCTGACCGGATTACGGCAAAATAGACTCCGGAAGCGACAATTCTTTCCCGTTCATCTCTGCCGTTCCAATTGATATAGAAACCTTCCCGGTCCTGCTCAAATTCCCTGAAGGTTTTAATGGTTTGCCCTTTGATATTGTAAATGATCAACTCATCAGGAATAATTTGTGAATTAACCAACCTGATCGTCGTCTCCGGGTTGAAGGGGTTGGGATAGATAACCAATTCCTGGGTAATTGGAGAAAGTACTTCCTCCTCAGCAGAGACCGGCATCCCGGAAAGATAGGGATATCCATCATTATAAAAGTAAGCTGGGTCGGCAGCCCATATACTACTGAAATTCCAATCCGCATAAATATTCGAGGCATATGGATAGGTCATCTCGGTTGTTGTTCTACCCTCACCGGCAGCCGAAGTTGTTATCCCACTGGTCTCCATATCCCAGTAATTGTTGAGATATGTTCCGTCCATATCTAAACCAATTAACCCTCCCACTGCAGCGCTTCCCGAAACTAAACCTGTGCTGTAGCAATTCTTTACATAAGCTCTAAACCGTGAAATTGCTGTATCGTCCCGTGGATCAATATCGGGAAACCTATCTCCCTCTGTTTTTCGATTATTCGGTAGACTAATACCAACTCGGCCAGGTTGGGGAGGGGTATTATGATATTGATTACTGCCGATTAGACCGCCTACAAATTGATAACCACTGACCGAACCTCTACTGAAGCTATCCTCAACTAAAGAGGGATAAGAAAAAGATCCAAAATCCCAGTACCAGCAACCAAAACTATTCCCTAATAACCCCCCTACATAACTGTTGCCGCTTACGTTGCCCGTGCTGAAACAGTAAATAACAATCGACCTATCATTATATCCTGCTAATCCACCTACCCCACTTCCTCCGGCTACATTTCCGGTGCTGTGACTGTTTTCTACATTCGAAACAAATATATATCCGACCAGACCTCCTTTATAACTTCCTCCGAAAACATTACAACTGCTCCAACTTACGAGAACCATACTGGGAAGTCCAGGCCAGTTACTCCAATCGGGCCAGGTGCAGGAAGTATTACCTACTAAACCACCCACCAAGGAACTTCCTGTTACAGTTCCGGAACTATAGCAGTTCAAGACTGTACCGTTATTTATTCCGGTAACGGTGCCAACATTCGTATTGCCTGTTATATTTGCGTTAGTTATGCCCAGATTTGATATTGCCCCGGACATTAAAACACCAAAAAGACCGGTCTGAAATTCTGTTGCTGGCCTATTGATGTATAATCCGTCAATTACATGACCACCACCATCATAAAAACCGTGAAAGACAAAATTAGGTACGGGGTTATTATAAATCCAGTCAGCAGCTCCAATAGGCTCCCACCCCTCCCCTTCATTCCAGGGTGACACCCCCAGATCAATATCGGCTATCTGGAGAAAATACTTATCGGAGTTTTCTTCACCTAAGTAATACCTGACCATATCAAGATGTTCTGCCGTATCTATCTGCCAGGGGTCCCCTGCAGTTCCGGAACCTCCGGCAAATTGGGCGGAAAGCGGAATGATCATTACTGATGCCAGTAGTAACAGGTAAAGATTTTTAGAAGCTGTAATTTTTAATACAAAGGAAGCACTCGTTTTTAGCAGAGCATTCATAATTCACCCCCTTATTTGATAATGGTTATCTTCCTACACCTACTTAAGTTATCGGTTTTTAATCTCGTTATGTAGATCCCCGAAGAGAGGACAGTTCCTTTTCCGTCCCTGCCGTCCCAGACAAAGCTGTGTGTACCTGCCGGAAGGATATCCTTGACCAGGGTTCTGACCAATTGACCCCTAATATTATAGATCGAAACCTCGACCGGAGATTCTTCCGGTAATGTGAACCTGATCGTCGTCTCCGGGTTGAAGGGGTTGGGGTAGACTTTGAAACAGAGAGAGGGTGGTATAACCAACTCTGCCTCAATAAATAGAGGATTCTCTCTGATGTAGGGGTAACCATCGTTGATTAAATGATCCTCATCGGCAAGCCAAACATTATTGAAATCCCAGCTCTCATAAGTATTTGGAGCATAGGGGTAGGTCATCTCTGCAGTGGTTCTCCCTTCACCACCGGCTGATACTGTCTGTTCACTCGTTAGCATATCCCAGTAAGAATTGCTAATAATAACATCACCTTCTATTGAAGCAATTAAACCCCCGTTGAATTGACCAACTGCAACAACACCGCTGTTGAAGCTGTTTATCAGTATCGATTCATTATTAAGCTTTCCGACCAAACCGCCGGCATGACCTGCCACAACAGAACCTCTGAAGTAACAGTTCTTAATCTCCGAGTTGTCGCTATACCCCACTAAACCACCTGTACTTCCGTTAACATCCGAACTTCCAGTAACCATACCGGTACTAGAACTGTTTATTATTGTTGATTCATTCTCAAGAATTCCGACCAAACCACCAACAAAGTAATCTCCATTCACATTACCCGAACTTTTACAGTTATTGATTATGGAATCATTACTCGCTCCTACCAAACCTCCAGAATGCCAAGATCCATCTATATTCACTCTGCTGAAACAGTTTTCGATCAAAGACCCATTAGTAACTTCTCCTACTAAACCTCCATTCTTCCTAATCCTAGAACCGGAAATATTTCCTGTACTAGAGCAGTTTCTAATAGTGGTAGAATCAGCATATCCAACCAGTGCACCGTTATTATTCCTTAAGCCACTTACTGTGATAGCAACATCCGTTACTCCAAGATTGATAATCTTTGCCCCTTCAGTTCTGGCGAAAAGCCCGTTATTAGATACACTGCTATCAATAGTTAATCCCACAATGACATGTCCTCCTCCATCGTAATGACCGGTAAAAGGTTCTATTCTCCCTATGGGTATCCATCCTCCATTTTCGTTCCAGGGAGATACACCTAGATCGATGTCGGCTGTCTGCAAGTAATTACCATCAAGGAAAGGCGAAAATCTTAAATTGGCTAACTGACCAATAGTGGAAATGATCCATGGATTATCGGCACTGCCTTCACCTCCGTCAAACGGATAATAGACTATCATTTCTATTGGAACAGTAAATGGATATGTAGCCCCATAATAAATCAATAAGTGGGCTCTATATCTTCCCCCCTCGATATTACCGGGGTTAAAATTAAGAGTAAGGCTTAGTTCTTGTTGATATAATAAAGTCCCGGACTCCGGCGTAACGCTTAGCCAATCTGTTCTCGTTACAGACCGATCTTGCTTAGGAGGAGTATCTCCGGGAAATCCAATGCCATCTATCATGTATTCAGAATAGGGGAAATACTCGATAACAAAATCGAAAGTTACTTCTTCAAAAGAAGTATTACTGACAGTCAGTATCTCAGTCTTAGTCTCCTCAGGTTCTGTTTGAACATAAATCGAAATAGGTTCCACTTCTATAGTCTGTCCTAGTGGGTGTCTCAGAAGGGGATAACCATCATTCACGGTCGAAGAATAATCGGCAATCCAGGTATTAACAAAATTCCATTCTCGGTATGTATTATAAGCATAGGGATAGGTCATTTCAACAGTTGTTCTTCCCGATCCTGCAGCTGAGGTGTTCATCCCACTTGCTTCTATATCCCAGTAATTGTTGAGATATGTTCCGTCCATATCTAAACCAATTAACCCTC
>CAZSVG010000139.1:0-3712 GCA_964610195.1 uncultured Candidatus Cloacimonadota bacterium
TCATAGATTTATAAGGTTCACCATTACTAAGAGCTGTATTGACTCCGGATAAACGGGTTTGACCATTGACTATCATTGAGGGAAAAGCAGTTGTTGTATAATCCTGGATCAAATTCTCTACAGATGGTGATGAATACTCCCCACTATCTTGAGAAGTATAGTATCTGACCGGGATAACTTCCCCATGGTGATAACTTACCATTACCTCATCTACACCGCTGTATGCCTCTGGTGCATCATTACTCCAACTGGCAGTGATCAATTCAGCTACTATTAGCCTGGGATGGTAGTCTGTCTCGGCTTGCAGATAAACTGTGGATAACAATATTATGGTAATTATCAGGATATATTTGAACACTTTAACCTCCGTAACTTTTTTCTGTTTTGAAATACCTGATCACTAATCCTAAAATCTGGTAGTCAGGTCTAAACGTAACCCTTCAAAAGGGGTTGTATAGTAACAAACACCACTTCGGCAGACCTTGCCACCCTTCTCTTCACCGATGAATATCTTCAAGTCGGTATGGGAAAAAATTGCAGATGACAACTCCAGGCCAAACCAGCTCTGACTTTCTTTGATCTCACTGAATTCGGGAAATTCGATCTCCGAGATTAGGGAGAGGGAGAACTGTTTGAAGAAAAGGTCTAACTGTAAAAGTGGATTATATATCTCCGAAGATATCTCTTCCCGAACTTTTTCTTTGTATCCAAATTCTGTTCTGAGATGGGTTGGGAGGGAGAAGATATCGAAATCAAAGAGAAGTGCCGGAGTAATTTCCTTCGTCCATAGTTGCCAGACTTTATCTAGAGCCTCAATTTGAGCATATTCAAGACCCATTGAAAATGAAGAAAAATCTTTTCTCCCTTCTAACAACAGGTCACTCTGTCTGATTGAGAAGTTACTATTCCAGGCTTCGGAATAAGTTGCTCCTAACTGGGTTGTAAGACTCGGATTAAATCTTACTTGTCCCAATAAACCCTCTTCTTCATAACCGGGATTATATCGCTCGGAGAGAGGTTCTTCGCTGGCATTAAGGCTAGGCAGGTCATTCATTCGATCATCAAAACGATCATAGTTTTTATATCCACCAGATATCGTGAACTTTCCTACATAGGTATTTGCATAACTGTAAATTGCCTGACCTTTGCTGACTCCCCCAATATTACGATAACTCTTTGATTCCGCATATTCGGAATAAACATCAAAATAATCGGTTATTATTTCCAACCTGCCACCGGCAGCGATTCTGCTGCTGTATTTATCATCAATTCTGCGGATCTGTTGAGAAGTTAAACTCAACCCGAATTGACTTGCTCCATATAAAGGGGATGAAAAATCCAGACCACTGATGACATCATTACGATTTGGATTGTTTTCACTCGGTAGAGATCCATAGATTCCCTTCACTTGATAGGCATCCTTATTCATCTGCAAATTGATACCGGTCAGTCTGGTGTCATGATTATAAGTCTTATCCCTATATGCTCGCAGCATGATTCCCGTTCCAAAAAAGTCGGAATATGAACCGGCTCGAAACCGTAAATCAGGAAGGTTTACCTGCAGATATCTTTCATCCCAACGATACTCCAGATCAGAAGGGCGTAGATCATCAATGGCCTGAAACTGGTTATATTTGGGGAGATCGGCAATAAAGGACAATCCTACTTCGATGTTATTATAATTAAAACGGAGAAAGGTCTCATTGGAGAAATAGTTTGATAAGGAATCGGGAGCAGATCGATAAATATACTGCGCCTCATTCAAACCTGACAGGGTAAGTTGGGCATGGGATAGATTCACCGTCATAAGGAGAATTAATAACATTAAAAAGAATGGGGAGCTTATTCGCATGGTTCTTCAATGATCTCCTCTTCCATTACTGATGGGTTATCAATATCCTGGGCTCGATGTTTCTCTATCTCGGCTTTTAACTTGGTTTCGTCACCCCTCGTATAACCTACATGCTCATAAACAATTTCACCTGCAAGATTGACCAGGAAAGTATGGGGTATCGAGGTGACCTGATATCGTTTCATAATATCCTGATTTGTGTCAAACAGGGTTACAAAAGAATATCTCTGAGAGCGGAGAAGACTCTTAGCCCGATTCACTGAACGGGGATTATCTACATTGATAGTAATGACCGTGACATCATCATATTCATTGTGAATCTTTTCCAATTCAGGCATAAATAGCATGCAGGGAGAACACCAGCTCGCCCAAAAATCGAGCACAAATAGAGTTTGGCCGATATAATCGGATATATTCACATTTTGATTATTTACATCAGGTAAAGAAAACTCCTGTATGGGGCTGCCATCCAGGATCGATATCATTATTATAACACTTAGGATTAGTAACAATCTCTGTTTCATTTAAACCTCCTCAAACTCAGGGAAAAATGATCTCATATTCATTTACATTGTGAACCAAACAGGTTTCACTATTGTATTCTGGCTCGATAGTCTGTAACCAGACTGTCAATCTGGGATTAGTAAATTGGAAATTGGGTATTGTCAACTCCTCTGAGAGAAGAGTGTTGAACATGTCAGGAGACATTTGAACTGCTCCCTTAGTGATCACAACATTTCGGCAAGGTTGACCAGCAGCATTATCAACATTGGTCTCTTTTTCCAGCAGAGTATAGCGTAACTGTAGATTTGTAAGATTCTGACTTGCAGAGTCGATCAACAAGCTAAATGACAGAACTTCATCGATAACCGAGTAGGTAAAATCGCTGAAAATAAATTCTGCCTCCTGATTGAAAAACTGAGAAATTGCAAAATTATATTGATCATAACTCTCTGCTGCCGATCCTCCTGAGATCTGAATACTGCCTTGAGTGATACTGACCGGCAATGATGTCGGCAATTGATAATAACTGAGAATGTCACTATGTCCAAAAGCGAGTTGATCCATGATATGATATTCAATGTAATAGAATCTGTTACCATAGATTTGTTTTAAATCATACAACGCCGCTTCTACATAAGGGCAATTCGGGCACCAGGTAGCAGTAAAGAGCTCCACCAGAACCCTTTTTTCTTCCGGTGCTTCTATATCTTGCTGATTACCAATGAAGAGGTAGTCGGAATTTTTATCGAGAGTATATTCAACAATAACAGTATCTATTTCAGCAATCTCATCGGTTATACTATAGGTGAAAGTGAGCTGAGATATATGATCATCGATGATAGTAATACCCAGGTTATCAGTAACTATTGATGATAATTGAGTGAAGTAACTTTCAACATCGTTTTTAGTCCATCCATCATTAAGGTAACTATCATCATAGAATTCCATAATAGTTTCGATATCAGCTAATGGTAAGGTATTTAACAGGGTATCACGAAACAAAGAGATTCTCTCATAAAAGGTCTCATCTTCTTCCACTGGTTGAAAACGGTTATCGAATCGATCGCAAGAAAGAACAACCAGAGCAATTAACAGAAGGAGTGATACCATAAAATAGAATTTCTTATTTTTCTTCATTTATTCCTCAAAGATCTTCATATAGGATAGCTGAGAATTTGTTATTTTATTCAAGTCTATCCAGGACGTCAAAGACCATTCTCTTGGTTATTATTTCGGGAAGTAGAATAGGTTCATCTTCCCCTGGTAAATAAAATACATATACCGGAACCCCTACTCTGCCGTAACTCTGAATCCATTGGGCTATTGTTTCATCAAATCTGGTAAAGTCTGCTACGA
>CAZSVG010000140.1:0-3704 GCA_964610195.1 uncultured Candidatus Cloacimonadota bacterium
TCAATCATAGATACTCCTTATTATGGTTAACTGAAGATAAACTATTTAGTTACTGAAAGATAATGCTGTCAATAGAAACAAAATTTAGTAACCATAGCCAAGTGGAATTAAGGTAAAAAACCGATGTCTGATATGACGAGATCTCCCTGTAAATCTTTGTCAAATATCAACCGAATCTGCTCAATTCTGTCAGGTTTGAATTCAATGTTATCTTCTGTATAGGCAGAGAGATGAATAAAGTATGTATTGGCTATTAGCTCTGCTCTATTGAGAATCAATTCTTCTATAAAACCAAGTTTTGTAGATTTTAACTGCAATGGAGGTAAGGGATGACGAAAAGTACTAAGCGGAAAGAAAGAACTTACATTGTCTGTAGTAGTCAGTTCAATTAAAAAATCTGGTGTTGGTTGTGAAATCTTTGTAGAGGTAAGTGAAATCAACAGGTTACTGGATTTATTTAAACCCCACTCATAAGAGGAATTAGCCGGTAAATTAATCTGATAATAAGGATCATCAGGAGAATTTATTTGCCAACCGATAAATACCCCTTTTGCCTCTTGGTGGATACTCCTAAACCGCAGTGGTAGATAATCTTCACGCCAGTAGGTCAGGTCATTGGTTGAAATTCTCCCCTGGGGAATTGTGGTGGTAGTTAGATCAAAATCCTCTTTAAAATTGGAGATAACCTTGTAAGAGGAATCGGTGTAAAGATTGAGATAGATCGTTTCCGGTAACCAATTCGCAATAAGATCACTATTCTGAAATACTGTTCGATAGGTCCTATTGTCTTTAAGAGTTGCCTCCAGAAAAGATGAGATATAAACCTCTGTAATTTTTTCCTGATCTTTTCGTGACATGATCGGTTTTTTATTCAAAAATATACCAAGAGGAAATGACAGATCTGTTCTTCCCCATTCACTGTTGAAATAACCATGATTGGCTTGATAAATATAGAGTAAAGCTTTAAAGGTGTCGTTTTCGGTAATATTTATCCGATTATATTGACGAATCCCTGAAAAGATCATGAGATCTCCATCAGCTCCCCCCTGTAAGAGTAAATAGCTGATGTTATCAAGAACGATGGATTGTCCGGCAGGTTTATAAAAACCTTCACTGGGGGCAACAGCAATCAGAGATTTAATGGAGAAACCATAATCGAATTTGATCGAGGCATTGTCTGGAAAACATGGTAACTGATTGAAAAGAGCAGAGATCACTATCGCTTCTCCCCCACGGGAGTGACCCATCAGAGCTATATTCTCCAGATCGATTTTGTTGTGAAAGATATGACCGGATTGCTCATTCCATTCCGACCAGAGTTTCAGATGTTCCAATATCAACCATCCTCTGACACTGATCTCCTGATGATTAAATCCCTCTCCTAACCAGGAAAAATTGAGGAAATTTTGGTCTATGGAAACCACAATATGACCACGACTGGCCAGAAGCATTCCCAGATATTCATAACCCTTCTCAGAACGGTCATACATATTGTGGTTGCCATGAACGATCACAAAAAGTGGAAAATTCCCTTCTCCATCAGGATACCAGACAAGAGCATTCAGGGGAATTTCATCTATGTCAAAACCCCAATATCGGGACCTGAATTTTCTTTGCAATGTTGACTTATCGGGAAGAAAAGGTGAAATATCAACAGTAGGAGTCGTTAGGTTTACCAATTCTCCGTATTCAGGCCTTTGTCGTTCTCTACCACTCCCGTAAGAGATTTTTATGACAGGATAACTTCCCTGAAGAGAAGGATTTCCTGGTAAGATACCAGGATAAATTGAAGTTTCAATGCTCTGATAACTGACTAAATGAGAATCACTTCCCGAACCAGTTAACCAGAGGATGAAAAGAATGTTCAAAGAGAGAACGATTAAAAAGAAAAAAACAGGGATAACTTTGCTACTTCTTGGAGTTCTCGTCTGGTGGTAAATTAGACCTATAGAAAATCCTAATAGAATGGGCAAAGGGATTATTAATATGAAAACTAATATTATCACCGGTAACGGCTTACTGCTGAGGACAATGACTAATGTCAGAAAACAGGCGGCTGATATTGATAAGACAGGGAGTGAGATTGGCCTTAGTAAAAGAATCAAATGTCTGATTAATAGGTAAAATAAGATAAGTAGTATAATTGATACAGATAATCCGGGAATTACAAGAGGACTGCCGATCATATTGCTGATCATTAAGAAATAAATAGCAAGAAACAAAATACTGCCAGTAATAGCACCGATGAAAGCCCCTTTTACACTCGAAGAATAACGGGAAAGTATTAATGATTCTATTAGTTTTCTGAAGCCTTTTTTAATCTTTTTACTCATAAGAATACCTGCTCACTCATTTTAAATATCAAATCATTCAACTACTGATCGAAAAGTCAAGACTAGTTTTTTTTCTATCTTTTAAGAACAATCAGGTCATTTAAGAAAATAAATTATGCATTGAAAACCTTACCGGTAAAGGGATTTAAAAAACAGGAAGAAAAAAAAGGAAAATATAGCTTGACAAGGTGAACCGGTGAAATACCATACCACCAGACAGGAGATAAGAGAATAGAAAATGGAGGTGACAAATGAAGTTCTTTGATGATCAGACGCCAATTTATGTGCAGATGCGCATGGAAATCGAGAAAGCAATCATCAAAGGTTTGATTAAGGAAGATGAGATGATACCCTCTACCAGATTATTATCTCAAACTTACCAGATTAATCAAAAGACCGCGGTGAATGCTTTGAGTGACTTGATAAGTGACCAGATCTTGTATAAGAAAAGGGGAATAGGTATTTTTGTCAGCCCCGGATCGAGACGAAAACTACGAGATCGTAAACAGAAGGAATTTCGGGAAGAAGAGTTGATTTCAATTATAACCAAAGGTAAAGAACTCGGAATCAAGAAAGAAGAGATAATCAAAACAGTTGATAACATATATCAGGAAAAAAGGGAGGAGAAATGAATGCAATCGAGATTTCTCAATTGACGAAGCATTATGGTAAGTTCAAAGCATTAGACCAGGTGAATCTCACTTTACCGGGTGGAAGGATAGTCGGACTGTTTGGCAAAAACGGAGCAGGTAAATCTACTTTGATGAAATGCCTGCTTGGTTTTCTAAAACATGAAGGGGAGATAAAGGTTATGGGTAAGCCAGTAGATGAACTGAAACATAATCTTTTCAAAGAACTAGCCTTCATTCCCGATGTAAGTATTATAGATGATCGCCTAACAGTAGAGCAGACAATAGATTATATCTCCGTGATTCATCCGGCCTGGAATCATCTCCGGGCAGAGAGGTTACAAGAAATCAGTAAGTTACCACCGAAAAAGAAGGTAGGTAAGTTATCTAAAGGGATGAAAACAAAACTATATTTGATGATTACCCTCTCTCTTGATGTCAGTATTCTACTTCTTGATGAACCGACTATTGGGTTGGATATCGCCTTTCGCAGAGAATTTTTCAATACGATTCTGGGTGAATTTTATGATGAGTCAAAGACCATTATTATTTCTACCCATCAGGTTGAAGAGGTTGAGCATATCTTGAACGACATCATCTTTATTGATGAAGGAAGAATAGTTCTCTATGATGGAATAGAAGAACTAAAAAACCGGTATACGATAATCACCGTACCAACTGAAAAAAAGGAAGAATTCATGAATCTTAATCCCCGAATTGTAACCCCTAAATTGGGTTCAAT
>CAZSVG010000141.1:0-3586 GCA_964610195.1 uncultured Candidatus Cloacimonadota bacterium
TTATAGATCGCGAAAGTATAAAATCATTACATATTCCTGATATATGGGAGAATATAAAACCCTTTTCCGAGGTTGGAAGAAGACTGAAAAGCTCAGTCAAACCATTCACTCCCGGAAAAGAGGATGAGTTAAGGGCCGAATATCAAAAGGTGAGATCTCTGATGCATGTGATCAAATCAAGTAAAGAATTCACCCTCTTGCTTTCAGCCTCACTAACAAAAATCGATAACATCCGTCAGACTTTTCTCAAAGCAGGTTCGATCACTGCTCTGGAATTATCAGATCTATATGAAATCAAAAATTTTCTCTTTTACTATGAAAAGATCCGTTTCTGTATGGAGAAACATCGTCTGACGAATATAGTCCGATTTATCCCTTTTGAAGAGCTATATCTTTATCTCGATCCGGAAGAACAGCGAATACCGACTTTTCACATCAGCAGTAAATATTCGGAAAATCTGAAAACTTTGAGAATAAAACTCTTTGAGGTGAATGGCAAAATAACTTATGTGGAACAGAAGAGGCTGGAGCAGGCGAAAAAAGAGCTGGAACTACATGTAATAGAAAAACAGATCGTTGTTTCCCGACAGAACAAAAAATTACTCCAAAAATTAGAGACTTCACCCTGGTTTACCCTTTCGGAAGAGAATTTTGCCAACATTACTTTCGTCTTTCGCCAACCGGAAGAGGTAATAAAACTAGAAAGGGAACTTAACAATCTCCGCCAGAAAATTGAAGAGGAAGAAATTCAGATCAGAACCAAAATTACTGCTCAAATTGCTGAGAAGAGCAATGAATTGGTTACTGCTCTAAATGAAATAGCCAAACTTGATTATCTAGTGGCTAAAGCAATCTTTGGATGTGAAATCGATGGAGCTATTCCTGGCATTAATCGAATCAGGGAGAGTACAGATAAGAAGCGTAGGGCAAAAAAGAGTCCGGAAGTGGTTATCTCACTAAGCAAGGTAATAAATCTGTATATAAAAAAACAGCTGGATATCCAGAGGATGGAATATCATCCGGTCGATATCAATTTTAGCGAAAAGATCAACATCATAACCGGGGCAAATATGGCCGGTAAATCAACAGTCCTCCAAACGATGGGACAGCTATTTTATCTGACTGCCTATGCTATTCCGTTACCCTGTCAGAAAGCAAATTTACCGTTGGTGGACTTTGTCTTTTATAGTAGTGATACCGAATCGAGTTACCGAACAGATTTAAGCAGCTTTGCATCAGAACTGATTGCCATAAATAATGCAGTTAAACAAACTGGTATCGGGCTATTTTTGATTGATGAATTTGCCAGGGGGACTAATCCTCAGGAAGGAGAATCCTTTGCCAGAGCTATTTTGGAGGTTTTTGTCGATATTAAGGCGATTGTGATTTCAGCTACCCATTTTACCACCCCATCACATATCAGCCAGGCAGCTCATTTCAGAATAATCGGTCTGACCAAAGATGATTATGAAAAACTGAAAAAGACCCTTTCTCCTGGCGATCCTTCAAAAAAGGATGATCTGAAAAATCGTATACAGGAACTGCATAGATATATGAATTATCAGTTGGAATCAGTGGAAACCTCAAATATTCCACCAAGAGCAGCGTTGATGATCGCTGAAATTCTTGGTATCGATGAAAGCATCATTGAAAAAGCTAAAAGCTATTTGAAAGGTAAACATCATTGATAATATGGTATTTTGAGATGTAAAGAAATTAAAAAGAGTTTGACAATGCCTGTAAATGATTAATTTGTAGGGAGACGAGGAATAGATTATGGTTACAAAAGCCCAAAAAGTTAGACTCGGTGTTTTCCTGTTTATCGGTATCGGGTTGTTATTGATTTTTTTACTAATTATTGCCGGATCGAGACTTTACGAAAGGCTCGATACTTACTATATTGCTTATGAGGATGTTTCAGTAAGCGGTTTACAGGTTGGTGCTCAGGTCAAATATCATGGTCTAAGGGTTGGAAGGGTCGAGAATATCAGGATTGATCATGAAGATGTCAATCGAGTTATCGTCGAAATAAAAGTTGAAAAAGGGACTCCGATTAAAGTCGATACGGAAGCTTCACTTATTCTGGTCGGTATTACCGGTTTAAAACAGGTAGAACTGTTTGGTGGAACAAGAGAAGCTGACTTATTAGAACCGAATGGATTTATTAGATCCGGAACAACCTTTTTTGATGATATCTCCATCAGTGTGGAAGAGATCACTACCAAATTAGATCGTGTTCTAAGTAATATTGACTCCCTGACCAGTATTAGCAATCAGGTCAAATTTGCCAATATGTTAACCAATCTGGAGTTGATAACTCATACCACAATGAGTGCAGTCGAAAAGCTGGAGACTACATTTAATTCGCCGGAGTTTGAGAGCATATTACTCAATACTGCCAAATTTTCTGATGATCTTGCCCAGACAGATATATCCGGGTTGGTCAAAGATCTGAATGATGCAATAATACAGGCAAATCAAACCTTCACGCATGTTGATCTAATGGTTATCCGTAGTCGCCGGGATATTTTACTCACCTTTGAAACTCTGAAAGAGGCGGCAGATAATTTTGAAGAGTTTTCACGTCAGTTAAGTGAAGATCCTTCCCTGATCTTGAGAAGAAGACCATAACCTGAAAAACCCCTTTCCCGAGTAAATTTAGAGGATAAACAAGATGAAAGTAAAAATATTGATACTCCTGATTTTAGCTACAATACTAATTAGTTGTGG
The DNA here is from genome assembly GCA_964610195.1 of uncultured Candidatus Cloacimonadota bacterium. Lineage (GTDB taxonomy): Bacteria > Cloacimonadota > Cloacimonadia > Cloacimonadales > JAJBBL01 > JAHYIR01. Next base: position 2,731 of record CAZSVG010000141.1, read on the forward strand.
TTCTGTACCCATAGAAAGACAGTACTATATTATTGATTATAATCCTGTTCCTACAAATCCCCAACTTATCCTGACAACACCACTTCCTTATCGGGTTCAGGTCCCGGACAGTAGAGTTTCCAGAGTTTATGATCGCTCTCAGGTCGTCTTTCGTTATTCCTCGCACCGGATAGAATATTCTGCCATTGACTTATGGGCGGTGAGGCTTTCCAGTGCCATCCCCGATGTTCTGACCAAGCATTTTCTTCAATATAATACTTTCGCAGTAACCCAGCGTGATTTTCTGATCGAAAGACCCGACTATGAGGTAATATCATTTATTAATAGAGTTGAGTTACTGAAAAGCGACTATTATAAAGCAATCTATCTGGATATGGATATCTTCTTAAGAAGAGGTCCCGATCTGGCATATATAGTACGTCATTCATTCAATCGGGAATATGAGGTTTATACCGATGATGTGGAGATTTTTGTCCAGAATTTAAGCAGAATCATCAAAGAAGAGACCGATATTTTTATCGAAAAAGTCCTGATCTATTTTGATGTCTTACCTGACAATACATCAGATATTAATCAATAACGTATGCTAAAATGGCATCTTATGAATTTACAATAGCATGATGAAATCTTTAATCCCTAAAACCAAGGATATACGAGATGAGTTACTCAATGAGACTTATTTATAATCTTATAGTCTTGATCCTACTTATCAACTCTCACCTGCTCATTGCTTTAACAGATGAACAGTTAAACACCTGGATCATGCCCTCTCCCCAGGAGCAGTTGGACAGAGAAGCAAAACGGGAATTGGTCGGACTGGGCAGAGTTTTTGTCCCGGCTATGTCCCAACCGGAAT
>CAZSVG010000142.1:0-3548 GCA_964610195.1 uncultured Candidatus Cloacimonadota bacterium
GGCTATCTTATTTGGAGTAGCCAATGCTTTTGTCCCAGTTCTTATTGCAGCTTTTTTGACTAATCTGACCCGGGTTAATTGGTATATTTTTTTACCTACCGTGTTTTTGATATCTTTCGCTTCAACTTTTCTCGGATTTTTTATTGCAGTGGCTGTCAGTGAGGTTTTTGAAGCTCAAACTTTTTCCAATTTCTTTCGCTTCCCCATGATCTTCTTGTGTGGACTTTTCTTTCCTATTGCCAATTTGCCAATATTTCTTAGACCTTTATCCTATCTGCTACCCCTTACTTATGGAGCCGATCTACTACATAAAACCATTCATGGAGATCACTATATATCTTGTGTCCTTAATTTGATCATATTATCCGGATTCTGTTTTTTCCTCTTTATAGCCAGTTTACATAACATAAAAAAACGTTGGATTCTCTAATATTTCGACTGTAGACTAATTAGTTATTTTTTTATCAATTCATTGTACATTGTTTTTATACGGGATCTTTATAGAGAGATCAGATAAGTAATATCGGCCCTCTCGATATCCAAAATTTCTATATCTAAATGAAATTTCCCGAGTTTCTGGTATAAAACTTCGAGAACGGGATACTCAGTATAAAAGTGTCCGGCATCGATCAGGGGAATTTTACTCTCCAGAATTTTGTGATAGGTAAAATCAGCCGAAATAAAGACATCAGCCTCACCTGCCACCTGATCAATTAGACAGCTTCCGCTACCACCGCAAACAGCCACTTTACGAACCTTTTTTTGCATGGACTCACCTGCCGGCCAGATCTTAACAAAAGGTGCCTGCAAGTTTTTCCTGGTCTGTAGAGCCAAATCATGCAGAGTAACCGCTTTTTTTAACTCTCCAATTATCCCCAGCCCATAATTAAGACTGCTCTGTTGTTGAGGATAGATAGCATAAGCAGGGGTTTCGTAAGGATGAGTATCATGAATAACCCTTATTACATTCTCCAGTAACGGCTTTTCTACAAAAAACTCCAGCTTCGTTTCGGTCAACTTCTCCAGCTTGTTTCTGGATCCTTTGGCCGGTTCACTATTCTGGAGGGGTTTGAATTGTCCCATGACAGAATAACTGTTCAGACAATGACTGTAATTGCCGATTATCCCCGCTCCTGCCTGATGAACAGCATCGGCAACCTCTGAAGCTGCTTCTTGAGGAACATAGAGAGCAATATGATAAACCTCCGTGCTCTGCTCGACAAACTTCGTTTTTGTTAAACCGAGGCGATCAGCCAGTGCTTTGCTGACCCCCTCCCTGATCTGGTCGAGATTGGTATGCATCGTATAGACGGCAATATCATTTTTTATCAGCTTCAGGATCATGGGTTCGGTAACATTTTTGATCGGATTGAAGATCAGAGGGTGGTGGGTAATTATCAGATCAAATCCTTTTTTTACTGCATGGTCGACGATAGAAGGGGTGATATCAAGTGATAATAGTATTCTGTTAACCACGGCATTTCTTTCTCCCACCAACAAACCAACATTATCCCAATGATAGGCTAATTTCGGCGGTGCTAATTCTTCCAATAAATTCATTATATCTTTGATCTGTAATCTATCTTTCATATCTTTCCTCACCTTTTAGATATCTGTCTCTTCCGTATTGCGATAATATTGAAGCAATTGATCCCGAAAATCTCCATAAGAGAAACCTTTTCTGATCAGATAGGCGATACATTTCTGGAGATCCTTGTAGGAATTCTTATCGGGATATTTTCTGATCCCTTTATCGATTTGATACTGCAGAATTTCCTTCTGTTCTTCTTCTGTATAATTCTTTTTCATAACCTTATCAATCAAATCGGGGTCTATTCTCTTGGCTATCAAGCCACTCTTCAGTTCCCTCTTGCTCTTCCTTCTACTAATGAATGATTGAGTCAATAATTCGGCAAACCGTTTTTCATCGAGATATTTCATATCCAGGGCTTTCTTGATCAATATCTTTGCCAGATCTTCACCCAGCGGAAGAGCTTTCAGATATTTCTGGCATTCGGCTATCGATCTTTCCCTGTATCCAAGATATTTTAATAACCTTCCCCAAGCATAATGAGCAATCTCTTCCTGAAGCTTTTTACCTCTCTCTTCCTCTAAAAAAAACTCCCTCTCAGAATTGTATGCCAGAAGTTCTTTGGCAGGAAGGGCTCCCAGCAGTCGGGCATTTTCGGGAATATGATAAAAACTCTCTTCGGTTTCGATCAGATAGGTATCGGAAAGGAGATTGGTTTCCCTTTTTTTGGAAAAACTCTTACTAAGATCCTCTTCCAAAAGATAGACAATCCTCAAATGTTTCTGACCTCTTTTATTGATCTGTTGAAACACCGGCATTTTTGCTCTTTCTACCTCATCCCTCTAATAAAACACCGGCTGAGCCGGTGTTTTATTAATTGTTGTTAGCTTGTTCTGCTTGAGTAAAATGTTAAATTGTCTGATTATTTACTTTTTTTCCTCATTAACCGGTTCGTCCTTCGGAAAGTAAAGATCTTTGATCTTTGCTTCGATTTCACCCCTGATCTGAGGATTTTCAGCCAGATAAGCTTTCACCCTGTCTGTGCCCTGACCTATCTTCTGATCTTCATAAGAGAACCAGGAACCACTTTTTTTAATAATATCCTTATCGACCGCCAGGTTGATCATAATATCTTCATGAGAGATCCCTTTCCCATAAATGAGGGGAAACTCAACTGTCTTGAACGGTGGGGCAAATTTATTCTTCACCACCTTCACCCTGATAATATTCCCGATAATATCAACCGTTCCTCCGGAAGCATCTTTGATTGCTCCAGCATTGCGAACTTCCAGTCTGACAGAGGAATAGAACTTCAGGGCCACCCCACCTGTAGTGGTTTCAGGATTCATATAAGCCGGGGTTCCGATCTTCATTCTGGTCTGATTGATAAAGATCACGGCTGTATTCGATTTGCTGACTATGGCAGTCAACTTTCTTAAGGCCTGGGACATCAGTCTGGCCTGCAGACCGACATGACTGTCACCCATCTCACCTTCGATCTCCTGACGGGTAACCAGAGCTGCTACCGAATCTAAAATGATCAGATCGATGGCATTACTCCTGACGAGAGTCTCCACGATCTCCAGAGACTGTTCGCCACCATCGGGTTGAGATATGAGCATCTCGTCAGTATTGACTCCGATCTTTTTGGCATATATCGGATCAAGGGCATGTTCGGCATCGATGAAAGCGATAACCCCATTCAGTTTTTGGGCTTGGGCTGCAATATGCAGAGCCAGAGTTGTCTTTCCGGATGCTTCTGCCCCATAAATTTCGGTAATTCTCCCCTTCGGAATACCTCCAATGCCGAGAGCGGCATCGAGATTCAGGGCTCCAGTCGGGATAACGTCAGCTTTCTGTTTCGGTTTATCACCCAGCCGCATGATCGTGCCGGCTCCATATTTCTTTTCTAATTGACCTAAAGCAGTTTTCAAAGCTGCATCTTTTTGTTTGTCACTCATTTTACCTCCTGAAGATTGAAAGTTGCAATTTTGCTATATTCGGGTCCTTCCGGTAG
>CAZSVG010000143.1:0-3481 GCA_964610195.1 uncultured Candidatus Cloacimonadota bacterium
GTTTAGCTTCACGTCCGGGGCTTGATTCCGGATATATGATCGCTCATGTCACCGCTGCAGCACTGGTTTCTGAAAATAAAACTCTGGCTCATCCCGCTTCAGTAGATTCGATTCCAACATCTGCTAACCAGGAAGATCATGTCAGTATGGGAACAATTGGAGCCCGAAAAGCTCGTCAGATAGTTGATAATTTAGCTTATATTCTGGGAATCGAGTTAATGATCGCCCTTCAGGGTCTGGAAGAGAGAAAAATGCCCTCATCACCGGTTATTGAAGCCATAAAAAAAGAGGTCAGGAAAAAGGTTCCATTTTTGGAAAAAGACAGAAATTTACAGGAAGATATTCTCTTTATGAAGAGTTTTGTGGAATCGGAAAAGATAATCCAGATCAGCAGGGAATATCTCGATATAAAATAGTTTTTCTTCCGTTAGACATATCAGAATACTATGGAAGTAAAAAAATGATATTCAAAGAGATTCATAAAAATAAAAGAAAACTTGGACTTTTAGCTGCTAGCATTTTGTTAACAGCCTTAGTGGTCTCTTCGTGTGTTTATTATAATACTTTCTATAATGCAAAAAAGTACTTTGCTGAAGCACAAAATCAAGCTTTGAGAGATACTGGCAGACCTTCCCCCAGAGCAATCCAAGATTATGACCGAGTGATTGAAAGGTGTACCTATATTCTCACCGAACATAGTAGAAGTAAATGGGCTGATGATGCTCTCTTTCTCATGGCCAGATCGATGTATTATAAAAAAAATAATCCATTACAGGCCAGAGAAAGATTTCTTGATCTACTGAGAGTTTTTCCCAACAGCAAGTATATCCCGGAAGCTCAAATCTACATTGCCAGAGTTGATTATGAAATGCGGGATAAAAGGGAAGCTCATCGAAGACTGCAAGAGATTCTTGATAGTCCGAATTACCAGAATCTCCATCCGGAAGTTTTATTGTTAAAGAGCAATTATTATCTGGAAGATAGAGAGTATAATAGAGCACAAGAGCATTTACAGAACATTATCGATAAGTATCCCAAGTCACAGCAGTTTGAGTTAGCATTTTTTACTCTGGGTAAGACATATCTGGAGAATGAAAATTATCAGGCATCACAAGAGATTTTTGAGATTTTGCTCAATTCCAGAGCCAGTCGAAGGACAAAAATTAATGCCCAGTATTATATTGCCATGAATCTTTATTATCAAGAAGAATATAATCAATCGCTTGATATCTTACAGAGATTGCTAAGACTGGAGTATGAACCTGCCGAGATACCAAAATATAATTTACTAAAAGCTCGATGTTTGGTTGGCATAAAAGACTATGATGAAGCGGAGTCTCTCTATTTGTCGGTTATTGAGAATAACCGGCGATCGGCAATAGGCGCAGAAGCTTGTTATCATCTGGCAGAGATGTACTTTCTTAATGTCTTTAAATATGAAAAAGCAATTGAATACTATAACAGAATTCAGACAGAATTACGAACATCACTTTTTGTAGAAAAGGGGGTAGCCAGAAGTGCTGTTGTCAGTCAGATTCTTCAATTTAACAGACAAGACAGAACTATCAGTACAATAGACCTGATTAACGAGCAGTTTAAATTAGCTGAATATTACCTTTATGTAATGAATATGCCTGATTCAGCCCTGAGTGTATATAATAATGTCAAAAATCAAGAGGTTAGGGTTACTCACCGGCTTGATACCCTGAGAACCCAATCAATGGAAATGCCAACGCAGAGCATCCTGTTAGAAGAGAAAGATAGTGATAATCAAGTTAACGAATTGGAGACGGATTTTCCTGAACAGAAGATTGAGGAGTTGTCAACAGATGAAGATCTGTACTTGATTATGGAAGAATTAGAACAGGGCGGAGATTCCGAAATTTTTATGGAAAATGATAGAGCAAGGGATAGAGACAGCCGCGATGCTGCAAAAGAATCTGCCGGAGAATCGACTCAAATGATGTCAACTGCTGATGAACTCGCTAAATTAGAAGAAGATCTACTCCTTTATCGTACTGAGTTTGTTCCCTATTCTCTATTTGCTTCTGCCTGGATATGGTTTAATGTAAAAAATAATCAGATCAGGGCTGAAGAAATTCAGAACCAGTTGCTTGATGAATATCCAGATAATAGATATACTTACGCTACACAATCATTAATTAACGGCGAGGAAATTAGATTTGCCACCCCTTATGAAATATCTGTCGAACAGGATTATGAAGAGGCGATCAATCTTATAAATGATAATCCTGCGGAAACTATTAGGCTTCTAAAAATTATAGCAAATGATTTAGAATCTGTTAAGAATGAAAATGAACAGACCCTCTCAGAGAGGTTAGAAGAGATTCATTGTAAAACTCTTTTCAGTCTTGGTTATACCTACTATTTTCATCTATCCGATTCTTTAAATGCCAGAACCTACTTGGAAGAAGTATTAACCAGACAGAGCAATAGTGATTACAGCAGCTTTATTAATAGTTTCTATCAAAACAGCCAGTTTGTGGTTCTTGATAGTTTGCCGGAGAAGGTAGTTGATGAGATAGAAGAAAGCAGAGAAGACATGATCGATGATCAACAGCAATCAATTATTAAAGATCAAGAGCTTATTCAAAGAGAAATCAATGATCCTGAACTAAATAAAGAGAAAGAGCCTGAAAAAGAATCTTCTCTTTCTGATGACAAGGTTGAGAATAGACAACTTAAATAATCAGAGGATTAAACCTCAATTTTTTGAACAACAGAATACATTTTTTAAAGTATTGCTTATCCTGTCCGGCCTATATGCCGGCCTCTTCCTCAGATGGCAGTATTTGTTTGCTATCTATATCATTACTCTTTTATGGCTTACTGTTAGTTACAGGCTTCTCAGTCATTATCTGAAATTACTGTTGAGGATCACACCTTTCATAACTTCATATCTTTTTTTGGGATTGATATTTAAGTTATCTTTTCAAGAGCAATTAATCTTTATTGGCAGAATTAATCTTCTTCTTCTATATTCAGTCTTTCTGTTCAAAACCGTTTTAACCGAAAGATTAATAGTCGAGACTAAAACGATCAGACGATGGAGTTTTGTTAATCGTCTTTTTATCTTTGGTTTGGCTACAGGTTGCTTTATCAGCCTTTTCTTTGAACAGGTTTGGAAAGCTAAAGGTAAGATCAAGAAGATTGATGATATCATAAATATCATTGTTGACTCATTTGAGAATGTCTATTTGCAGATTGATGATATCGAACAGAGGGTGAAACAGCTGTTAGTCAATGAAGACAGAGAAGGTTATGAATTTTTCAATGCCGCAAATGTCTATTTGACTTTTCTGTTTACTCTATATATTCTGATTTTAGCTTTATAATTGAAAAAGGCACAGACTGAAGTCTATGATACAAAAAAGGCACAGACTGAAGTCTATGTTACAAAAAAGGCACAGACTGAAGTCTATGTTACAAAACATTGTCATCCTGAGTGTTCTGATGTTAG
>CAZSVG010000144.1:0-3387 GCA_964610195.1 uncultured Candidatus Cloacimonadota bacterium
CCCAAAAACATAATAATAAAAAGGATTACCTTTGTTCTTTTCCCTGTCAAACCAGATACCCGGAGTCTTATAGTATCCATAAGCTCCCAGACCAATCCGCTTTTCATAAGCCTGTTTGATTAACTCCGGGAAAGTAATGGCAAAGAGAGGAGCATTTTTATCGAAGACTTTGTTATCTTCAAAAAAAACAGCATCCAATTCCGGCTTAGTGCTATTCCTCGCTTCCAATAACTCACATGCCAAAGGACGGAGACGTGCCAATAACTCCTCGGCGGCTATCCGAGCAGCATTTCCGTTGATATCACTTCCGGTGGAGGCTGCTGTTGGAGAAGCGTTACCCACTCTCTGGGTATTACTGCTCTCTACTCTGATAAAATCACGAGAAATCCCCAAAACTCTGGATACAACCGTAGCTACTTTGGTATTTACCTCCTGTCCCATCTCTACGCCACCGGTAGTGACGGAAACCGTCCCGTCGAGATAGATCCAGATGAGAGCAGAACCCTGATTGAGAACCGGAGAAGTGAAAGATATTCCGAATTTGACCGGAACTACGGCCAACCCTCTTTTCTTATTATTGTTATTTTTATTAAACTCTTCGGTCTCTTTTTTCAGTTTTGGATAACTACTTTTAACTTTAAGCTTATCTAGAAGTTCAGCCATATCTGATTCCTGAACTTTCTGGCCATATGGTGATAGCTGACCTGATTGGTAGGAATTTAGACGACGGATCTCCAGAGGATCTTTTTTTAGTGTATAGGCAATACGTTCGATCACACTTTCGATAACAAATATCCCCTGAGGTGCTCCAAATCCCCGGAAAGCTGTATTGGGAGGCAGATTGGTTCGACAGGCTCTTCCCCTGATCCTGATATGGGGAATATAGTATGTATTCTCGGCATGAAACATCGCCCTTTGCAGGATGGCAATCGATAGATCTGTATAAGCTCCGCCATTCGATATTAGCTCTACATCATAGGCATTGATCCTGCCTGTATCATCAAAACCGACCCTGTATTTTCCCCGGAAGGGGTGTCTTTTCCCTGTATACTGGAAATCTTCTGTTCTGGTCAGTCTCAATTCCACCGGCTTTCCGGTGATTCTGGATCCCAATGCAGCCAGACAGGCAATAATGGTAGCCCGGCTTTCTTTCCCCCCGAATGCACCACCTAGTCTTATTACATCAATTATGATATTATGCACAGATGTTCCCAGAATACCGGCTACTGCCTCTTGAACTTCCATGGTACTCTGGGTAGCAGAATAGACTGTTAACTGCTCCCCCTCTCCCGGTATAGCCAGGGAGCGTTGAGTTTCAAAATAAAAGTGTTCCTGGGTGGAAGTCTCGGTCTCCCCTTCCAGAATGAAGGGTGAGTCTTTAAATCCCTTATTCAGGTCTCCGTGCTCGAAAACCCTCTCCGGAACATACCACGATTGGGCTTCTTCTGCTTCGTCAATAGTTAAAGTTGGTTTTAACTCTTTATACTTGAGAATAATCTTTTTGACCCCCTCCTCAGCAACATTTCGATACGGTGATAATACTATGGCCAGAGGTTGTCCGATATAAGTAATCTCTTCGTCGGGAAGTAAAGGTTCGTCATCTATCAGATGACCCAGTCTGTTTTTCCCCGGAATATCTTTAGCAGTTAGAACAGTCGTGACCCCTTTCAAAGCCAGGGCAGCAGTTGTATCAATCCTGGCTATCCGGGCATGAGCGACGGGACTGAAGAGGAGTTTGGCATATAGCAGACCTTCCGGCTTTGGTTCTTCTGCTATAAAGCGCGAACTACCGGTGATATGTAACTTTCCACTGATATGCCATGGACTTTTTCCCATAATCACCTCTCCTCTCTCTTCAGGGTATCCTGATAAAGATCATAGCAACAGTTCAGAAAAGTCAGAGTCTGATTTCTGATCAAAACCTGACGGTAATCTTCTTTTCCCCGAATGTCACTTATCGGTTTGAATTCAGATACCGCTATTTGACAGGCTTCATCGAACCAGACTGGATCCAATTCTCTCCCTTCCAGAAAATCCATTGTCTTTTTCGCCAGAGCAGGAAATACGGCGACACCACCAAAAGTTAAACGCACTTCCTCCAACCTGCCTGCCGTTATCTTCATGGAGATGGATGAATTGACGGTTGAAATATCCACAGCTCTTCTTTTGGCAGCTTTTTGCATGTCTCGATAATAAAAACCCTGACCCGAAACTGGGATTATAATGGCAGAGATAAATTCTCCTGCTTTTAATACTGTTTTTTTATAATCGAGATAGAAATCACTCAATTTAAGCAGTCGTTTTCCTGATGCCGATGTTAATTCCAGCACAGCATCGAGAACCATTAAAAGAGGAGGAGTGTCGGCTACCGGTGATGCATTACCGATATTGCCGGATAGAGTGGCCAGATTACGGATCTGGTCGGAGGCGATTAGAGAGATGGTCTTTTGAAAAACAGGAAAATGCTCAGATATGAGCAAAGATCTGGCCATCTGACTCAGGGTTGTTGTTGCTCCGATTAAGATTTTATCTCCATCCAGTCTGATATAGTTTAACTCCGGGATCTCCGCAATATCGATCAAGCAGGGTCGATAGATCCTGTTGACATTTGCCTGAACAAGTAAATCTGTTGCTCCATTAACAAAGCCGTATTCACGGGTATCATCAAAATTATTAAGTATATCAAGAAGTTCCCGGATCGTTTGAGGTTGTAAATAATCCACTGTATTGAATAGTTCCCTATTCTCATCAGGACAATCTATTACCGGATCGGCGATCTTCCCGATTTTTTCTTCGGTTGCTCTGATGACTTCAGGCAGTAATGATTTGCCATCTTCAAATTTACCACTCAGATATAGAGCAGCCTGCCAGATGGCATCATAACCTGTGCAGCGGCAGAGATTTCCTTCCAATGACTGCAAAATGTCCTTCTTTTCCGGAGCCGGATTATTAATCAGAAGCGCTAACAGGGCCATGACAAATCCGGGAGTACAGTAACCACACTGTGTCCCATGATAGTCTAACAGAGCTTCCTGGATAGGATGAAGTTGGTCGGGAGTCCCAACCCCTTCGATAGTAATCAGGTGTTTGTTATGAATACGAACAGCAGGATAGAGACAGGAGTTAATTGCTTGATAACATATATTCTCACCCGCTCGTCGGCCCACAATAACTGTACATGATCCACAATCCCCTTCATTACAGGTCGATTTGGTGCCATACAGGTTAAGTTTGTTATGGATCATCTCCAACAAGGTCATCCCCGGAGGAACTACTACTTGCTGTTCTTTCCCATTCAGCCAGAAAGAGACTTTTTTGCATTTCAGAAGATCAGTATACTTCGGATCTTTTTTCAGATCGTTCATTAATCCTCGCGTTACTATATTT
>CAZSVG010000145.1:0-3381 GCA_964610195.1 uncultured Candidatus Cloacimonadota bacterium
TATCGCTCCTGGCTTCTGCTTATAAAAAAAACATTCCCTTTACTGTTCATGTGGCAGTAGGGACCGATATTGTTCATCAACATGATAATGCGGATGGAGCTGCGATTGGAGATTGCTCACTTCGGGATTTTCATATCTTCTGTGAACAGATCAGAGGTTTGCATGAAGGGGGTGTCTTCCTCAATCTCGGTTCGGCAGTGATTATTCCGGAAATTTTTTTAAAAGCAATAACAGTAGTCAGAAACCTCGGGTACCCACTTCAAGATTTCTACACCGCAGTTTTTGATATGAATATCCATTACCGTCCGAAGGTCAATATTGTAGATCGACCCACAAGCAAGGGTGGAAAGGGATATTACTTTGTCGGACATCATGAGATCATGATCCCTCTATTCTTTACTGCCCTGCTGGAGAGAATTGAGCAAGATGCGTAGGTTGGTTTTGTTTCTTCTGTTACTGATGGTTATATCCAGCTTGTGGAGTTTTGACAGTGGCAAAAAACCTTTTCAGGCAATGGCATTATCCTTTATTATTCCGGGTGGAGGTCAATTCTACAACGAATCGTATTATAAGGCAGCTGTTGTTTTTGCTCTGGAAGGTTATCTGATCAGTAGAACTATCTATCACCACAGTAAAGTGAACGAGTATTATGATAAAGCGCAGGAGTCCGTGGGAGAAGATTTTTTAGCCTATCAGGACTTATATTATCGCTATTATAACCGGCGACAGAACGATTTTTGGTGGTTAGGAACGGTTGTCTTTCTCTCCATGGTAGATGCCTTTGTGGATGCTCACCTCTACAATTATAATCAGGAGAAAGAAAAAGTTCACATCATTTTCGAGGGGAACAAGATCGGAATCGGGTTAAATTTTTAATAATAATTACATCCGATTTCGCCAGTCTCTGATCCGGGCATTGTTTTTTTGATCCCTTAGCCACTGACTAAACAATTCATCACCCCTCTCCCGCAAGATCTGCTCCCTGATCTGTCTCCGAACGGCAGGGGTCATATCTCTGGGGTTTGCTCGGTTAAGACGATGGATTACTCCGATATAAACAGTGGAATCGATTACAACCGGTGGAGCAACATATTTTTCTTTGCCGGGTATAAAGAAAGATCTCACCAATATGGTTGGATCAACCTCAGCAAAGTAGGAATTGGCATTAAAAGCATCAAAATGATAAATATGATATTCTGCTTTCTCTGCCTCGTTTAAAATCCTGTTATAATTAAAGCTGCGATAAAATTCGTCAGCTTTCAGTGTTGCCAGCTCTTGTTGTCTCCTTTGATAGAGAATATCCTGTATTTGATCATACACTACGTGTAGTTGTTTATAACTGCGACTTTGACTTTCGGTAACAGAAACAAGGACATAGGATTGCAGCATGTTATGATATATTGGTTCATAGATCGTCCCTGCTTCAGTATTAACTGCCCTGAGAATTAGATTATCACTTTTACCCAACAGAGGGATATAGGGATCTTCAAGAGTTATTATACCCGATTTATGCAAATCCAGATCATATTCATAGGCAGTCTGTTCTAACCCGATCTCGGTAGCCAATTCTCTGATATTGATTATCCTGTCATAAAGAAGATCTCTCGTTCGCTGAGATGCTTTATGTTTTACAAAGATCTCCCGTAATTTTACCATGTTACGGGTTCTGGCCATCATTTGATATATTACCCAACCGTCTGTTACCGCATAAGGTCGGGTAAATTGATCCAGTTCCAAACTGGCAATATCATTCCGGATACGGGCAGGAAAAGTCTCCAGTTCCAGGAAGGGCATTTCTCCCCGATTGATGGAAGTTTGAGAATCGGATAGAGCCCCGGCGAGAATGGGAAAGGGTTTGTCATCCTGTAACTCTGCATAGATTGAATCGATCTTTGTTTTTGTATATAGAGAATCCAGAGAACTCGGTTTTACGGGGAATATAACATACTCTATTCTGGCATAAGGGTCATTCATAAAATCGGTCCGGTAAGTATTATAATGATCTCTGATTTCCCGGTCATAGATAACGATATCATCGAAATCTTCGGCATGAAAAGCAATAATTGAAAGATCTGCCGACGAATTTAGCACCACGTACTCATTATTAAGCTCTTTATCAATTACTTCCTGGTTTGAGATTACTTTCTCCTTTAATTTAGCCAGAGGGACATAAATATCCGAATAATACCTGATCAGCCACGATAGATCGATGGGATCATTACTCCGGAGAGAGTCCAGATATTTCTGACGATTAAATACTCCATTATCTGTGAATTGTCTTGATTCCAGGATCAAAGTGGGGATATTGGTGATCAGAGTATCTAAAACCTCACTTTGAGTGATGCTGATATTATGCTTTCTTAACTGCTCCTGAAAAATTATTCCTTCCACCAGATTGTTAAAAGCACGATCATTTATCTCTTTCCAACCTGCTTCATCCGGGGTCAGTCCGGTATTAAGAACATAACTTTCAAATTGATTACGAGTAGAGATCATATACTCTTCCAGGGTTATATAACGATCATTGACCATTCCGACATATTCGGTAGGTCGACTGGAACAAGCAGCGATCAAAATCAGCAATACCAGAATTGTACTTGATAATATGATTGATTTTTTTTTCTTTTTCATCAGATTCTTTCCTTATATTTAAGTTAACGCTCGGAACCCTCTTTTTTTGTCAACTTTTTATGATTATCTTGAAATTCCCTTCAGAAATATCTCCATCAGGAGATTCTCCAGATTACACCATATCAGATGTTCTCATCATTGGGCAGTAAACAGTTAGATCCATTTTCCGGAAGAGAAATGTATTTAAGAGAAACAATGAGGAACTCTATAGTCGGCCCAGGCCGACTATAGAGTTTCTCATTGATATGATGGAACTATCAAGATATAATCCGATAATTTATGGAAGGATATTCTTCAACAAAAGAACTGAGAACTTGGTACAGAAAATAGGTCAGATCAAGAAGTGATAGCTAATGACAGGTAAGCTGAATAGTGGAAGTGGATGAAAGTAAATTGAGATAATATCATTTAAGATATTTATCTACTTGACAAAAAGAACTAAGTATTTCATAAATAAGTAAATTTGTCGAGGGAGGCAACAATGAAATCACAGAAGTTTAAAATCTATTCTATTTTAGTGTTTTTCATATTATTCGGTATCCTATATGCGACTGATCAAAGCCCCGAATGGTATGAAGAACAGGGATTAATATCTGATTCATTGAACAGAGAAGTATCTTTGAGAGGAGAAAGAACTCTGCGGGAGATCCCTGAAGGGGGATTAATATTAATCCCGGATAGTACTCCTAAAAGAGTAATGGCTTTCGATCCCCAAACCGGTGATCTGGTTGATGCCAACTTTATTCCCGG
>CAZSVG010000146.1:0-3317 GCA_964610195.1 uncultured Candidatus Cloacimonadota bacterium
TAAGAAACTGCAAAGATCGATCTATATAGTTATTGGTTTAATATCCCTCGCTTTGGGTGTGGTTGGTATCATTCTCCCATTGTTACCGACCACCCCTTTTCTTCTTCTCTCGGCGGCTCTGTTTGCCAAGGCCTCACCGAGACTCTATCACTGGCTGCACACCAATCCCCTGTTTGGAGAGTATCTAAGAAGATACCGTAATAAAGAGGGGATTCCTCTGGAAATGAAACTCGGAATATTATCAATCCTCTGGATAACTCTCGCCGGCTCGGCATTTCTGGCTATCCCACCTGAGAAATGGTATATCAGAATTTTCCTTTTATTAGTCGGTATGGGAGTGACTATCCATATTCTAAAGATTAAAACTCATGTCTCCCAAAGAGAATACAAAGAAACGGCAACAGAATAGGATCAATAGAAAAACTGACAGAAAACTCAATTCTTCCTGGCGTAAAGATAATTATAGAACTGATATTAAAATATTGATAATCAAAGAACACCGACTGTAATATATCTACCAAGGCTTTTTCTTATAGCATATCAACAACTTATTTCTCAGTATAAAGTTAGATATAACTTCTGCCCGCTGCTCACTCTAATCTAAGATCTTTTTTGATATATTCCCAAAGAGAGCAACTTCTTGTTCTGCAAAGGAGTTCAAAAAGGGTAATGAATTGGATGTGAAAAGATCAACTCATAATGCTTGACACTGAAGCTCTTTTCAAATGATTGTTCCTGAAATAATCTCGGAAAGAGAGGTCTTTTATGCATAATACGTCAGAGATAATCAGATTGAAAAGAGAGAAATTACAGAAGATAGTAGACATGGGAATCAATCCCTATCCCAACCGGGTAGAGAGAACCCATCAGATAGATGAATTGCACAAAAAGCGGGAATCTTTACTGGAATCTCAAGCAGAGATAACTATTACCGGCCGGGTAACTGCTATTCGCCGACATGGAAAGATCGGCTTTGCCAACATCGAGGATATGAGTGGCAAGATCCAGCTCTATGTTCGTCTGGATACGATTGGAGAGACTGATTATGAAGTATATAAGCAGTGTGATCTGGGAGACTTCATCCAGACCAGAGGAGTAGCCATTATCACGGAAAGGGGTGAATATTCTCTTAAATGTCTCACTTTGAACCTATTGGCCAAAAACCTCCGACCTGTTCCGACAGTTAAAGAGAAGATAGTGGACGGTAATACAATTCGTTATGATGAGTTTTCCGACATCGAATTGCGTTACCGGAAGAGATATCTCGACCTGTTGCTCAACCCCGAGATCAAGTCAACTTTCATTACCAGAGCAAAGATCATTCGTCATCTTCGGGAATATCTTGATATTCATGATTTTATCGAGGTAGAGACTCCGGTTTTGCAACCACTATATGGCGGGGCTTATGCCCGTCCCTTTATCACACATCATAATACCCTTGATATGGATCTTTATCTGAGAATAGCGACCGAGCTTTATCTGAAAAGATTGATCATCGGTGGTTTTGATAAAGTTTATGAAATTGGAAAAGACTTCCGTAATGAAGGGATGGATAGAAATCATAACCCGGAATTTACGATGCTGGAAGTATATCAGGCATATGCCGATTATCATACTATGATGGATTTGACAGAAGAGATGATAACGTCTGTAGCAGAGAAGATCTTTGGCTCTACCAGTTTTCAGTATGGTGAATATACTATCTCCCTGCAAAAACCCTGGGCTAGGGAGAGCATGATCGATCTGGTTAAGAAAGAGACCGGACTAGATACTTCCGATTGTGATCTGGAAAAGATAATGACCTTTTTCAAAGAAAAAAACCTCGAAATTCCGGAGAAAGCTACAGCCGGTGAACTGATTGTCGAGCTGTTCGAGATCTATGTGGAGAATAAACTGGTTCAGCCAACATTTATTACCGATTTCCCAAAAGATGTCTCACCTCTCGCCAAGAGCAAGCCTGACAATCCACACTTTGTGGAAAGATTTGAGCTATTCATCGCCGGTCATGAACTGGGGAATGCTTTTACCGAGCTTAATGACCCGATTGAGCAGGAGAAAAGACTGAAGAAGCAGGCAGAGATGCGGGAAGCCGGTGATGTAGAGGCAGCCCCCTTTGATGAAGACTTTCTGGAAGCGATGGAATACGGTATGCCCCCAACAGGAGGACTGGGTATCGGGATAGATCGGCTCTGCATGCTTTTTACCAACAATTCATCGATCAAAGAGGTGATCCTCTTCCCGCAGATGAAACCGGAACATCATATTTAGATTATCAGACCAAGGGTTATGGATTTAATACTGATCAGAAAATTTCTCTGTGGCAGAAACCATTTTCTCCCGAGGACTACCCACCTGTTATCTCTTTTGGGAATTACAATCGGGGTAACTGCCCTGCTTATCGTCTCCTCGGTCATGAACGGATTCGAACAGGACATGATGAGACGGGTTATCGGTTCCAAAGCAGAGATCCGAGTCGTTGCTACCGATAGAAACCCCATAACCGACTATTCCGTGATAGTCAACAAGATTGAAGATCATCCTTCAGTCTTAGCCGTTTCACCGGTCATCAATAAAGAATTATTGGCTCATAAAGGGCAGAACACAACCGTTGTCAATGCCTTTGGAATCGATTACGTTAAACATAATCAGTTAATCAGTCTGGAAGAGCAGATCAGACTTGGAAGACCCGACCTGACAACCTTTGAAGAAGAGGGGATCATTATCGGACTCGATCTCTCTTTATCCCTGAGTGCTACTATCGGAGAATATATTCATATTTCTTCTCCGGTAGATAAGGTTCCCACCCCTTTTGGGATGATCCCGAGAATGAAGCGTCTCAGAGTTTTGGGGATCTTTACTTCCGGAATGCCCGAGTTTGATAAGACTTATGCCTATATATCACTCCCTAATGCAAGGTATTTCTCCAATATGGGCGATGAGATCAATCTGTTGCAGGTGAAGACCGTAACTCCGCGTAATTCAGCCAGATATGCCTCTTCTATACAGCGAACCGTAGGAAATGATTATCTGGTTGAGGATTGGAGCAAGTTCGATGCCAACCTCTTTCAGGCCATGCAGCTGGAAAAGGGGGTAATGTTTACCGTCTTGGCCCTGATGTTGGTCATCTCCGGTTTCAACATGGCGGGTAATTCCCTGAAAACAGTAGCTGAAAAGAGGAGTGAAATTGGGATTTTGAAAGCGCTCGGTATGAAAAACAGCAGAATAAACAGTTTTTTTGTCGGTATCAATATCCTTCTGGGGTTTATCGGGATCTTTGTCGGGGGATTGGTTTCTTTGATCTTTATCTATTTACAGAA
>CAZSVG010000147.1:0-3316 GCA_964610195.1 uncultured Candidatus Cloacimonadota bacterium
ATGGCTCCACCGGAGCTGGCGATTCTGTCATGGATGCTGATTGGTGTAAATGAGAAATGGGATATTAGCTTATCCTTTAACATCGGGAATACCGACTCCCGGAAAATCTTCAGAACACGCTCCTCAATCTCTCTGCTAAATTCCTCAAGCCAGCCTCTCTCCTCTATTTTGCTGAACAGATCATATTCTGTCAGGAAACTGATGATCAATCCCGTTTTACCGGATGGAACCAATTCACTGTCTTTCAGACCGGGTATGGATATTTCATATGTATTAAGTGATGTGAACTTATCGAGCCAGTCGAGTATCTCAACTTTGCTGATATCGGCAAAGTTACTCAGGATTTGGTCAAGCTCCCTGCGGTGTGTTTCCCCCAACCCCTTGCTTGACGGGGTGTAGAAGAAGTGACCATTAGCGATTCTCCGGAAACTGTCGAGGGGTTCATCCACCTCGATAAATAGTGTAAACACCGACTCACCGCTCTTACTCTGTAAGATATTACTCTTTTGCTCTTCAAATTTGCGGATGATCTCAGGTGACAGTTTATCTGTTTCGACTATGCGGTAGAGCGTCTTAAGATCGGCAGCCCAGATCAGGTTCCGGTATCTGTAACTGATATTCTGCTCATCTGCAACTCTTTTTTCGTGGGGATAGACCAGTTTTACATTAGTTTCGGTTCTGATCTCTCCTCCGAACTCAGTTATCTTATCCCTTAACGCTTCCGAAAGCTTGCCGACACCCCCCTTGGGGTAGAAGTAGTCGAGATAGAGCGAAAAGTAGCTCAGGGCGAAGAAGGTCGGTGTATTCCTAAAGAAATGTTGAGAGATAATATCTCTCAATGAGCGATCATTAATAATTGCTTCCAGACATTCTTCAACCGGAATCTGCATCCGGTTTATTTTCCTGACAGTAAACAAAAAGCGGGGTAACCAGGGGAGAAGTTTTTTGAAGATGAAGGTTGGATCGTGTTTCAGATCCTTGAAAAGAGGATTCTCCACACCATATAGCACATCCATATACTTCATGATCTTTCTGATCATTTTCATCAACTCATCAATTTCAGCAACGCTTTCGGGATAGAATTTCTTCAGTAAATCACGATATTGCGAAAGACTCCCGAAATTCTCAATATGCAGAATTTCATTTTCTATCCCGAGAGAAACAGGACTTTTTACCACCTCGAGATCAATGTTAAGTTCTTTCAACATCGGAAAGATTATCCCTGCATCTTCCAGTGCCCTGACTCCGGCTTCGAAATAAAACCCGTTATGTTCAAAGGTATTAACCAACCCACCAAGTTCTCTGTTCTTTTCTAACAATAATACCTTCTGACCCCGCCGAGCCAGATAAGCGGTCGCTGTTAAGCCGGCAATTCCACCCCCCACGATTATGGTATCGTAGCTCATATCAGTCATAGGATCTCAATGCCGGCAAAAATATGACCAAATATATCATTCATCGGTTCTGTTCCTTTAATCCTGTCAGTTTCAGCGTCTCATCCCATAGCTCATAGGCTGCTTCCCTATCCATGGCAGGAGGTGCCGGAAGCTCTTCAGTCGTTAAGTTAAAGAATTTTCCACTAACACCATTGAGATCTGACGAAACACCCAGATAGTATAACGCTTCCGCCGAAATTTCAGGGGTTTTAAGGGTTTTGTCAAATAGATTCCTTTTGAACCAGCGGTAAACCGGTCCGTTTCCCTGACCTGTATCTGTCTTTACTGCTCCGGGATGCATCGTATTGATGGTTACTCCCGTATCCCGAAACTTTTCATTGAAGACGATCATCGAGAGTAATTGTGCGGTTTTAGCCGAGCCATAGCTCTTTAATCCCGTATATCTTCGCCTCTCCCAGTTCAAATCGTCAAGCCTTAATCCCCATACGGCAAAGCGATGTCCCTCGGATCCGACCATGATGATCCGTCCATTACCCTGTTCTTTTAGCTTGTCCAATAATAGATAATTCATTATGAACGAGGAGAGATAATGCACAACAAAGACCTTTTCAAGTCCATCCCGTGTTAACTCCCGCTTCGTCAGGTAAACACCGGCATTGTGGATCAATACGTCGATGGTGCTGTCTAAGGACATCAGTTCATCAGAAACCCTGTATATATCCTCTAAGAGACTCAGGTCGGCGATCTTATAATCACATTTAACACCGAACTCATTCTCAATTTCACGCTTCAGGACTTCCGATTTTTCACGATTTCTGTTGATACAGAGCAGATCTACCCCCCGGGCGGCATACTTCCGGGCAGTAACTTTTCCGATCCCTGATGTTGCTCCGGTAATAACGACCAGCCTCCCTGTAAATTCATCAGGGCAGATTTTCGGATCTAGACGACTGTTTCTCATCATGGCGAAGATGTTTGACCACTTGTATTCACGAAAGTATTGGATTGTTTTATTTCTCATCTGGAGAAGTTATCCGAATTTTTTGATCAGGAACTTACGGTACATCTTACCAAAACGGGGAATATTATTGAAAATATCGCCCCACAGATCGTAATAGTCACGTTGTTCCTTGATGAAACCATCTTCACTCAGAACAAGTTTTGTTGCCCCAAAGATCGGAGTGTTGGGGTATTTCTTGAACATCATGGTCATCACCCAGTCGAACATGATCACATTATCGTTCTGAGTCATGGATACGATCTCCATTTGCAGCTGTTTCGTCCGTTTAGTGAGCCGGTTACACATAGCGATAAAATCGTCAATCCCCTCTATCCGTTGAATAGTATCCTGAAAAACTATATCCTTGTGGTAGTATTGAAAAATATGGGACCAGTCCGGTTTCCCCTCCCGGTTGTATGTCCTCGACCATAACTCCCTGATCGTCTCCATGTTCAATGTCACCCTCTCTTCCACTTTATTGAAAGATTCCTGATCCATAATAATGATCTCCTTAATCGAACAGGTTAAAAATACTTTGGTTTACTGGTTTTAACTTCCGAATTGATTAACTCGAACAACGTCTTTTCGAATGAGGGTAGTCCGAAAGTCATTCTGGGTTCATTGGAAAAACCAAACCCCTCTTTGGGAATCCCCAGCCAGTTGGTATCGAGTTTATCATTCATGTTCTCGTCATGAAAATATCTGAAAGCATACATCCCCGGTTCTAAGTTTTCTATCACTATTACACACCTGTTCTCTGATATAGCGCCGGTTATGGCAACCAACCTTTCTTCGTTTTCGTTACTAAGCTCAAGATGAAGTTGCCCATTATTATTACGCAATTCTTCAATTTCAATTGTTAAAGTTACCTGAGCAATAGATACCAAGGGTATGAAGTAACAAAATAACGATAAAAATA
>CAZSVG010000148.1:0-3305 GCA_964610195.1 uncultured Candidatus Cloacimonadota bacterium
GCTGTGTTTTTGTCAAATAAGAGAGGATCAGGACTAGACATATAAGGGTAGATTGGCCTTGAAATTGCATATTGATTTAAATACTGATGAAAGAGGAGTTTGATATAAGAATGAGAATGAAAACTCGTGGATTGTTATCAAATTCCTTAGCAGTTATGAGCTGTAGAGACATTGCTCGTTTAAATAATATAAGTACAATTTTACCGAATATCAATGGGAGGTAGGTATGAAAGTAAGGAATCTTTTCAGATTCATTCTGAGTGTAGGGTTGTTAACGATGTTGACATTCCTGGGAGCTGATATCGGGAATCCGGTCCAAGTAAACCAGTTACCCGAGACAGTTCATTTTGACGGAGCTAACGGCTTTCGGCAGGTCGGGAACATTTTACATCTGACCTATCTGGAGCAGGAGGGAGAAACATTCCGGGTCATTTACGTCCGGGGAGTAGAACCCTATAACACCTTTAGTTTTCTGGAAGTAGCTCAATACGAGAGTAAAGTTATTTTAGGGAAACCGGTAATGGAAGTACTGTCAGACGGCAGGGTCTTTCTCTTCTATCCACGAACTGCCGATAATGAAGAGCAGTTTCTATCTTCTCTTTATCAAGCAGAGATCAGTGCCGATGGTCTTTTAATAAGTAATGAACTGTTTTCCGAAAACATCTATACTCATCAAAAGATCGTCAATCGGAGTGATGATCTGCATCTACTCTTTGCCAACGGTTATCAAGGGGAAGCGACCGCCCCGATGAATCTCTTTTTTGATAAATATTACACTCTCGATGGGGTACCGGGGAATATCCGTTTTTATGGTCCCGATGTTGTTCACGGTAGAGTGCATAGTAACACCGATATCTGGATCCGTCAGGCAGGGGGTGGTTCAAATAACGGTTGGCCGACTTTCTACGGGTTAGTAACCACTTCGGGTATGATCAGGAGCGGGACAGCGCCTGAAAACTATCCGGTAGAGCAGGTCTTCCGGGGTGGTTTGATCGAGCACTATCCGGAAATTGATGGAGCATTGACAACCGATCTGATCAGGATGAATGGAATACAACCTTTCGGGAATATTGATTATGATGACCGGATAGCCTTTGTGACAATTGATGGAATGAACTATGAATCATATGTCGGAGTGATCGTTGAGGGAGATATCGAAGAATATACTATTTACGATTCCTACCCGCCCTACGGTCCGGTGGGGAATCCCATCGGTGTTAATCAGATAACCGTGCTTGATACCCTCTGGGTTCCCGGACCAAGTGGAACTATCAATTCCGGAACATCGATATTTGTATTTTTCGAACTCTGGATATCGGGCAATATTGCAGGTCGTCAGACCTGGGGAAGTGCCGGGAATATCTACATCAAGGATGACATCACTTACCAGAATACTCAGCCAGGAACCCCTCCCGATGGTGGGATAGACGGTAATTATCCCTGTAATAATGAAGACATTTTAGCTCTGGTGTCCGAGAAATCGATCTATGTCCAGTATGGACATAAAAATCCTCAGGATTTGTTACGTTACAAGCCGAATACCGAAGATATCTTTATCTATGCTCATCTCATCGCCTGTGGAGATGATGAACCCGATCCTTTTCAGGCAGGGATATTTTCCTTTCAGTATCAACATCCTAAAGGTTCTACTCCAGCTCAGATCTGGAACGATCAGTTCTATAGCAATATCGATCTTCATCTGCAGCATTACCCGACCTCAGGTACAAATCCCTGGCCTCCCGGTCTGGATTATCCCTGGTATAACCCCTTATGGCCGGAACCGGGTCCTATCTTCGATGTAGGGGGAGTTTACGGTACAGTAATCCCGAATCCTCATCAAACTGAGACTGTTACCGGCCTAAGGGGTGCGATCAAACTCTATGGCGGGATAGCATCCCGCAGAGCCGGTTTCGTGAGAAGAAGCGGGAGTCCCGATTTTGATACCGGTATCTGGGATCTGGAAAATCATCTTTATGGCATGCATACCGGGCAGCCGAGCGGATATGCTAAAGAATACTATTATGACCGCAGATTACCCCTGATGTCCCCGCCCGATATCAGTACTGCTGTTTTTGAAGATGCTGCCCAGGAATTCCCACTCGTGGAATATTACAAAAAGGGTGCAAATGAGAACGAATTCCAGCTTATTTTCGATACTCAAGACCCTTATCAGTTATATCATTTCTGCCGAAAGATGTTATTATCGGTAAACAACTCCCGGGTTGCCATACTTGCTGATCATAACATTTTTATTTCTGATGCTACGGGAACCTCTTTTCAACAGTATTTCTATTTTGACGAAGTAACTGATATCGATGCTATTTTACTGGCTGATAACAAACTCTACTTCCTGATCGGAGAGATTATCAATCCAGCTCATCCGGATGAGTATTATATCGGGAAACTCCGGGAATTTGACCTTCTGACGGAAGAGTGGACTCTAATCGACGAAAGAACGCTCTTCTCCAAACAGCAGGCTATTGTTTATGCTCATGATATGATAATCTGGGTTGCAGCAACGGAAGAGGAAAGCATAACCTTTAATATTTATGAACCGAATGGACAATTGATCAATGAATATGTCTGGACACATAATATCACCCTTCCAGAATCTTTTTCCAAATATCATAGTAAACTCGGCATGGAGATTGAAGGGGATCAGGTTACCCTGACCGTTCATAACCGTAGAGAGGGGATATTTGATAACAGTGGCGATCTATTCGTAGCTTCCGGAACTCTGGATTATCTTCATGTCGAAAATCCGGAACTACCGATAGGTTTACAGCTCAGTCATTATCCCAATCCGGTCTATTTCGGAAAAGAGAGGCAAGAGGGGAGAGTCGTTATCCGTTTCGCTTTACCTGAACCTTCACCGGTGAAAATTGAGGTTTTCAATATAAGAGGGCAGCGGGTTAAAACCGTTATCGATAGAGAGTTTGATAAGGGTCAACATCAAATCAGCTGGGATGGGAGAGATAACCGGAACAGAAAAGTGGTTCGGGGAACCTATTTCTATCGAATAGAGACGAAAGAGACTCAACAGACTGGGAAGATGCTCGTACTCAGATAGTATTCAGGTTGGGGAGGCGTAGAGAAAACCCATAAAGATTGTGTTTTATCAAGAAATAATTCTGAATTTCGGACTTTTCCGTCTCCTAGCAATAAAACACTCCTCTTCTATCATCAAATCTTACATTGACAATTTTATCTATTTCTGTTTATAGATAAAATCACTAATAGGGGACCATTATTCAACTTGATTTTCCTGATATAGAGGGATAACTCATAAGGAGGTTTTGATGAAA
>CAZSVG010000149.1:0-3286 GCA_964610195.1 uncultured Candidatus Cloacimonadota bacterium
CTACCAACTGAGCTACGGATGCACTTTAAACGTCATAAATCTGTTGGACTCTTTTTCTGTCAATGGAAAAGAAAGTGAGTAATATCAGGGGTGACTCATCAGTCGCCTTTTTCATGTTATTATAGGTCAGGGTAGATCAACTCTCTTATTCCAGATCTTAACAAGAGGAGGGAGATTATCCAGAATATCTTTCAGAATATCTGTCCCTATAGTTTGTTGAGCATCACAGCGAGCTTTTTGGGGCTGAGCATGACATTCTATGATCAGACCGTCAGCCCCGGCGGCTGCAGCAGCCCAGGATAGAGGTTTGACCAATTCTTTGATTCCCGAACTATGTGATGGGTCCACGATTACCGGATAGGGGGTCAATTTCTGAACAAGAGGAATTGCCGAGATGTCAAGGGTATTGCGGGTATAGTTTTCGAAAGTTCTGATCCCCCTTTCACAGAGGATGATGTTATCATTACCTACTTTGGATATATATTCGGCAGCCAGGATCCATTCTCTGATCGTACTGGCCATACCTCTTTTCAAAATAACCGGCTTCTTCGTTTCGCCAATTGCCGACAACAGACGATAATTCTGCATGTTCCGGGTGCCAACGATCAGGATATCGATATATTTTGTCATCTGTGGTAAATCGTCTATCGAGATAATCTCAGAGACGGAGGTCATTTTCAATTCTGCGCACACCTCTTTCATATATAAAAGTGCTTCTTCTCCCAAACCTTGATATGAATAGGGTGAGGAACGAAGTTTATACGCTCCGCCTCGCAAGAAACTGATTCCCATATCTTTCAAACAAGAGGCTGTTTTTTTGAGATCTTCCCTGTTGTCAATAGTACAAGGACCGGCAATAATAGTGAAGTTATTCCGGCTAATTATTTTATCTCCGATCTTAATCTCCCGATTTATATTCTTAGGCATAGAAATTGGAGTTCCGGAAATAGTCTTCAAGACAAAGGGAAACTGTTTGATCTTTTCGATATCCAGATTCTCCGGTTGTTTGACCAGACCGAGATATTGATTCTCCGTATCCTGCCAGAGAGTAAATTTACTGTCGAGTTTCTTTAAATAAGAGTAAATCAACTCCAGATCATGAAGACTTGTATTTTTTTTAATGATAATCAGCATCTATACTCCAACTTTCATTCTTATGTCTTCTGATTAAATTACATAATGGGGACTAAAATGTCAATTAAAACTCAGGGAATTAGAGAAACCGGAGGGATCTGATCAAAGATAAAGATTAACTATAGATCTGTTAACTTGTTTTTGATAAGAAAGAGCTATCTTATATGTTCTGTTATCCAATAAGATAGAAAGAATTTTATGAACAATAATTTTTAGTTTTTTACTAGGGAACTGAGTCTGATTAATTAGTTGACAATATATCAATCTATAGAGGAGAGTAATATAAATCAGATATAACAAAACCGAAAGGAATGATATGATATTAGAGGCAATCAAGAGTCCGGATGAGATACGGAGACTTAACTTTCAACAGTTAGAACAACTGGCAGAGGAAGTTCGGCAAAGAATCATCGAAGTAACCGCCAAGACCGGTGGTCATCTGGCTCCGAGTTTGGGAGCAACAGATATAGCTGTGGCCCTTTTAAAGGTGTTTGATCCGATGAAGAACCGGATTGTCTGGGATGTCGGGCATCAGGCTTATGCATATAAGATTTTAACCGGCAGGAACGAGAAATTTCCCACCCTCAGACAGAAGGGGGGGATCAGCGGGTTTAACAATATCTTCGAGAGTCCCTATGATGCTTTTGGAGTAGGGCATAGCAGTACCTCGATTTCAGCAGCTCTGGGCATAGCCGTAGCCGAGGATTTGAAAAAGAATGATCAGAAAATGATCGCGGTTATCGGTGATGGAGCATTGACTGGGGGAATGTCTTTCGAGGCACTCAATCACGCCGGACATCTTCAAAAAGAGCTGATCGTCATTCTCAATGATAATACGATGTCGATCTCCAAGAATGTGGGAGCTCTGCAGGACTATCTTTCGAATATGATGGTCAGTAAATCTTACAACTTATTGAAGAAGCAGATCTGGGATCTGGCTGAAAGCCACCTTCCGCGGAAAGTAAAAAATCCATTTCTTTATGGAGCTAAAAAGCTGGAAGAGAGTCTGATCAACATCCTGGTACCCAACATCATCTTTGAAGACCTTGGTTTCAAGTATGTCGGTCCGATAGACGGACATAATATCGGAAGAATGGTCAAGATCCTGAACAATGTCAAGATTAACATGGTCGGACCGGTATTGATCCATGTTGTCACCCAGAAAGGAAAGGGTTGTGGATTTGCCGAAGATAATTGCACCAAGTTTCACGGAGTCGGACCATATCATGAGAAAACCGGCGAAACTGTGGGGCAGAGCGATGTGTCATATTCAGAAGTATTCGGTAATTACCTCTGCCAGTTGGCAGAAAAGCATGATGATTTGATAGCCATCACAGCCGCAATGAGTGAGGGTACCGGTCTCTCCCCATTCGAAAAAAGGTTTCCCGAGAAATTATTTGATGTAGGGATTGCCGAGCAACACGCTGTTACCTTTGCCGGTGGACTGGCGATAAGAGGATTCAAGCCTTTTGTGGCGATTTATTCCACCTTCATGCAAAGAGCGATTGACCAGATCATTCATGATATAGCTCTCCAAAAATTACCGGTAGTCTTCTGTCTCGACAGAGCTGGAATAGTCGGTGAGGATGGAGCTACTCATCAGGGGGCTTTCGATCTCTCCTATCTTAACTTCATACCCGATCTGGTAGTGATGGCACCATCGTCAGCGGAGGAGCTGGAAGCAATGTTGCAGTATGCCTATGAATACCGAGAAGGTCCGGTAGCAATCCGCTATCCAAGAGGTAAGGTACTTTATACAGGTAAACTGGCAACAGATATAGAAAGAGGCGAATTTGAGATCATAGAGAAGGGTAAGAAATTGGCTCTGTTGGGGATCGGTTCTGGATATCAGATGGCAAGGGAAGTTCATAACCTGTTAAAAGAGAGTGGCTTATCACCCTGGCTGATCAATGCCCGATTTCTCAAACCATTAGATTATAAAGCTCTCGATAAACTCCGTAAAGATGTAGATGTTATCATCACGATTGAAGAAAACTCCCTGATCGGAGGTTTTGGCAGTTCTGTCTGCAGTTATGTATCACCTGACAGGATACCAGTATTTTCTTATGGTCTGCCCGATATGTTCATTCCCCATGGTAAAACTGCTGAATTAAAAGAAATGATAGCCCTAACCCCGGAAAAGATCTTCAAG
>CAZSVG010000150.1:0-3279 GCA_964610195.1 uncultured Candidatus Cloacimonadota bacterium
AACAAAAGGAAATAAATAACGGATAATTCGTTATATAATATGAAATTAACCAATAAAACCAAGGAGTTAAAAAATGACACGGAATATGATTTTCCTTGGGATAATGGCAATTCTTCTGACTTGCTTAACCGGACATTTAACAGCCGGGCCATTATTTCAGCTAAATCAAACTTCACGCCATTACACGGAAATTGAATTTTCTTTGAACGATTATGAACTGATCGTTAACAATATTAACGGGAATGAGTATCATCGAATCTATCATCCTGAAGCAGGATTGATTCTGGAAGAGGGATTACCGGAACTTCCGGTTTTCACTACTACAATTGCTATTCCCCATAGAGGAACTGTAACTCTGCAGCAAATTGACATATCCGATACGGAAATAGTATCTGATATTGTTGTTTTCCCGGCACAGGGATTGGATGTAATCATCTCTGAAGAGAGAGGATTCCTCAAGGATGCCAACTTCTATGAAAAAGATGTGGAATATCCATCCTATATATCTCAGATCAGTGAACCGGCTATAGTAAGAGACTTTCGGTTCGTTAACATCGCCGTAACCCCATTTCAATATAATCCGCATAAGGAAGAATTAACTGTTAGCAGAAGAATTCGTCTCAGAGTTGATTATGATACTACAACTCAGGGTGAAAATGAGATTACCGGAAATGATCGGCGACTCTCTCGTAGTTTTGAGAATATCTATCGCGGGATGTTTCTTAATTACGAAGACATTAGAGACCCGTCATGGGAATATCAGGCCAGAAGCATCCTCGCCATCTATCATAACAGTACCGTCCTGGAACCTGTCGTCAACCAATTCGTCAACTGGAAAAGGGATAAAGGTTTTGAGATAACAGCAGTCAGCACCCAGAACATGACGACTAATACCGCCATTAAGAACTATATCCAGAATGCTTATGACACCTGGGAAAACCCCCCGGAATATATTATCCTCATCGGCGGTGGAACGGGTTCTCATACCATCCCTTATTTCTCTGCTCATGGAGCTGCCGGAGATCACCCTTACGGCCTGCTGGAGGGTAACGATGACATCCCTGATGCCTTTGTTGGAAGATTACCGATTGCCAGTTCAGATCAGTTGATGACTATCTGGAACAAGATCCGTAATTATGAAAGAGAGCCTTTCCTCGGTGATACAGACTGGTATCAACATACATTGCTCGTCGGAGATACAACAACATCCTCCGGTATCTCTCCTAAATTCGTCATGAAATACATCAAAGAGTTAATGGAATTCCAGAGTGATGAATATCAGTTTACCGAACACTACTCCGGTGGTTCCTCGACTGTCGTAAACGGAGCATTCAATCAGGGGATCAGCTTCTATCCCTTCAGAGGCTATATCGGAATGGCCAGCTGGTCTCCAAACGCCTCGATCCTGAATAATGGACTGATGCTTCCCAACTGCTTTTTCATTACCTGTTCAACTTTGAGTTTTAGTAACACAAGTAGTACGGAAACCATAGTCAACATGGGTGCCCCCAATACCCCCAAAGGTGCTGTAGCTGCTATTGGGATGACCACTGCTTCAACGAGGACAACTCCAAATAATGCCCTGACCGGTTCATTCTTCTATGGTATCTTTAATGAGGGGATCAGAACCATGGGTGAGACTTTAGCCCGGGGTAAGATATTCCTTCATCAGACTTATGGAATCGTCCATTCATCGTTACCACCTGTTCATACCCAGAAAGCGAGTCTAATGGGTGATCCTTCCATGGATATCTGGATTGATGTTCCTAAGGTGATGAATGTTACTTATCTCGACGAACTACCCATGGGTAGGAACTTCATAGATATCGTAGTTACCGATGATCAGGATATGCCGATAGAAGATGCCTGGGTTACGATCAGACAGGGAAATGATGTCATCTTTGCCACCGGTTATACAGATGCCAATGGGGCAATTACTCACTTTTTTGATCCTGAGAACACTGGTGAGGTCAAACTCACAGTTACCAAACCGGATTACATTCCTCATCTGGGTAGTTTCGAACTGACCGGAGAATGGTCTGTTGCCCTGGATGAAGTGATCGTGAACGATCCCTTTGACGCCGGCTCAAATTCATCATTTATATTAACCATCAAGAATTTCCTTGATATGACAGTCTCGGGAATCGAAGGAACTATCAGTACCAATAACCCCTATATTAATATCATCGAAGGAACATCATCTTATGCCAACGTTGCTCCTGATGCCATAGTCGAATGTGATGATATTTATGTTGCTCATGTCTCTGCCGCCGCCCCGGACAATATGCCGGTGATCTTTACCCTGATCATAACCGATTCAGCAGAAAACAGTTGGACCAGTAAGTTTTCACTCAGAGTCAACGGAACCAATCTGCAACCTATTGCTCTCTTGGTTGGTGATAATGATCATGATTATATCAACCCCGGTGCTACTGGGATGCTGAGAGTAACTCTTCAGAACAACGGACAGATTGATTTGGAAGATATCTATGGGGTGCTCAGAACCAGAAATCCGTTACTCGACATCTCCGATTCATTAGCCTATTTTGGCGATATTGCTGCCGGCCAGTCGGTAACCTCCTCAGCGACGAATTCATTTATGATCAGCGCTATGGACGATCTGATAACCGGAATGAGCATCGATCTGGAACTATACCTTTATAACGGTCTCGGCTTTGAATCTGTTCAACCGGCAACCCTGCCGATAGGGATGGTCACCGTGACAGACCCGTTAGGGCCATGTGATTATGGCTATTACATCTATGGGATGGAAGATATCGATTATGAGCATGCCCCTACCTATGACTGGATAGAAATTGCCCCTCAATTGGGAGGCAATGGGGTTAATACCGGCTTGAACTCCGATTGGCAGAATAATCAACAGGTCATGACTATGGATCTCCCCTTTACTTTCAGCTTCTATGGAGTTGATTATGATCAGGTTAGTATCTGTGCTAACGGATGGATCAGTTTCGGATTTACAGAGATGTCAACCTTCCGGAACTATATTCTCCCCGGCCCGATGGGACCGAGTCCCATGGTCGCAGCTTTTTGGGATAATCTTAGTCTCTCCTCGGGAGGCGTTTATACCTACTATGACAACCAGGAAGAGATCTTTATAATCCAGTGGCAAAATGCCCTGATCCCCGGCTCGCATCAGAACACATTCCAGATCATACTCTATAATCCGGAACTGGAACCAACTATAGATGACGGATTCATCAAGATCCAGTATAAAGTGTTCAACAATTTGAACAGTGGGACTCTCTATGGTGATTG
>CAZSVG010000151.1:0-3271 GCA_964610195.1 uncultured Candidatus Cloacimonadota bacterium
AAAATTGCATATATTCAGAGCAATATAATGGTGGAGCATAGCGGGATCATACCGCCGAATGTGAATAATGTTAGTTACGGGTTATACTTCGATTCAATGTTCAAATTTTAGTGAGAGAATTATATTATCAACAACATAAATATGTTAAATGTTTATCTCTCTTGATTCATATTTTCACTTCTAAATCTAATTATCCGACCTCCAGATCGTTCAGCATATTGAAAATTAACAAAGGCTCTTAAACTGATGAGAGCTATCCCCAGGGAGGCGAGAAAACCAAGATCTGTTTTGTTCATTGAGGTGTAGCTGCTTGAAAGAGCTGATGACTGGTTTTCGCTTACCCAATCCTCAGAAATGATCATCAGAGATCTTGACCTGCGGTTTATGACAACTCCACTTGTCACATTAACATAAAACTTGACAAGCAGAGTAGTCAATGTTTGTTGGTTATAGAGGTTATTATGCAGCAGATACTAAACGAGTTAATAGCTATTCAGAATCGATTGACAGCACTTGTTCCAACTGAGTTTATCCGCTATTTAGAGATCGATTGGAATAAGCGACTGATAGCAATTGCTGGTGCACGAGGAACAGGTAAAACAACTCTTGTTCTTCAGCATTATATGAAGTATTATCAATCTTCTGCGGAATGTCTCTATTTTTCTGCGGATAACCCTCTGGTTATTAAAAATGGCATCTATGAAACGGGGAAAGAATATTTTAGCCTTTATGGTAATACGGTTATCATAGATGAAGTCCACAAGCAGGCAAACTGGGCGACAGATATAAAAGCCCTTTATGATTCCTTTCCGGATAATAAGATCATTATCCTGGGGAGTTCCAAACTTAATATAATGAACCAGAAAGGAGACCTCTCCAGACGAGCCCTCATTTACAACTTGAGAGGGCTTTCTTTCCGTGAATTTATTGAGTTGAAGAATGGTATTAAGCTTAAGGCATATTCCCTTTCAGAGATATTGCTTGATCATGTAAAAATAGCTAACGAGATACTGAGGTATCTGCCGGGGGTCAGGAAACTATTTCTGGAATACAAAAAAATAGGATTTTATCCCTTTTTTAAACAATATACAGAACCGGAGTATCAGTCAGTAATTCACAATGTAATTGATAAAATTATTTACGAAGATGTCCCGAGTATAAAAAATATAAAAAGCTCTTCCAGTCTGGTGTTGAAAAAGTTGCTTGCTTATCTGGCGATATCAAAGGTTCCGGTTGTAGTAGTCTCCAATATGTGCAATGAACTCGATATTACTAAAGAGACCTTGTATGAATACCTGGATTTGTTGGATCGAGCTGACATTATCAACATAGTAAAACGAGAAAGGTCGTCATTAAGGTCCCTGCAACATTCGAAAGTCTTGCTCTTGAATCCTAACCTCTATCATGCAATTAGTGGAGAATTGTGGTCTCATGAAACAGAGCAGGGTAATATCCGGGAAGCGTTCTTTGTTTCACAAATCGAGGGAACTATCTTTGCCTCAGAATATGTAGATTATGCCATCCCGATGAACAACCAAATGATTGAAGTTGAAATCGGGGGTAAGAATAAGTCACGTAAGCAACTGCAGGGTTTAAAAGATTCCCGTCTTTTTAAAGACGATATTGAAATAGGGTATGAAAATGTTATCCCACTTTTTTTAGCGGGGTTTTTATATTAAGAAGATGACAGACCAAATCACAAAGGGAATTATAATTAACTTGAGCAGGTGTTTCTAAGATGTACCATCAGGTGCCTATTCATTAGAAGATTGGGTAGTTCTTTTTGATTTTCTGATAATCCGATTCTCAATCACTCCGGGATAAATGGCTTGTTTGATATAGTTTCATGATCGATTTGTTTGTGATAAACTGCTATTTGAATTATAAATCAAAGTAACGAAAAGATGAGATATTTGTAACCATGTTTTAAGAAAACCCTTCATATTAGAGCAAAAAAATGGTGGAGCATAGCGGGATCGAACCGCTGACCTCTTGACTGCCAGTCAAGCGCTCTCCCAGCTGAGCTAATGCCCCACTCGGCGTTAAAGTTATTTGCTGCTGATTTTCGTCAAGTTTATTCGAATCTTGAAGTTGTATCCGGATGTTTGAATGAAGAATCTACGGGTAATGATCAAAATTGTAACCTTATAATATATAGAGGGTGTCTTTTCTTCTACCTTTAGGGAGCATGGGATTCGGCCCTATCCGACTCCCATGCTTCTGAGAGATTCCTGATAATAATGGAGGAGAAGAAGGGGGGGGTAGTCAATTTTTTTCAGAAAAGAGATCAAGTCCGATCGGGGAAGAGTCATTCGAGTAGAAAATTTCAGGCAGTTAAGAGGAAATACTTTACGGGTTTCCGAGTTTTTTGTTGACATAGAGCTTGGATAGATAATTTGAAGGGACATCATTATGAGAGGAAGAACCGAGCGATAATCGCCATGGAGTTATGAACGACAATATAAGTGAGATTAAAGATAATTACCGGTCGATAAGGGAAGAGATCGTCCGTACTGCAAAAAGGTGCGGAAGAGATGCCGATTCGATAAGAATAGTGGCGGTCACCAAAACTCATCCGGCTGCTGTAATCGATGCCGGCTTACAGGGAGGGATCAGGATCATTGGAGAGAGTAAGGTGCAGGAAGCTGAACAGAAGCTGCCCCAACTGAAGGAAAGATATGAGGAATTCCATTTTATCGGCCATCTGCAAAAGAACAAGATCAACAAGTTACTTTTTCTGAACCCTGATCTGATCCACTCCATCGATAAACTGTCCACCGCAGAGGCATTGAACAGAGCCTTAGAAAGGGAGCATCGCAGACAGGCGATATTGATCCAGATCAATACCTCCGGGGAGGAGAGTAAATTCGGCCTTCCTGCCGATTATAAAGTAATAAAAGATTTCGTAAAAGAGGTCAGCAAGCTGGAAGCTCTGGAGGTCAAAGGTTTGATGACCATTGGGAAATTCACCGATAATGAGGATGAGATCAGATCATGTTTCCGGTTATTGAAAAAGAATTTTGAAGCTTTGAGAGAGGAAGGGATTTCCGGGATTAAAATGGAGATCCTTTCCATGGGGATGACCGACGATTATCTTATTGCCATAGAAGAGGGGGCTAATATGTTAAGAATTGGAACAGCTATTTTTGGAGAGCGTCCCGCAAAAATAACCGAAATGGAGAATTGATGATACCATCGGAGATAATAATCGGACTATTGATCATCGTATCGTATGCCATCGGTTGTTTTTCCACAGCGAGGTTGATAGCCC
>CAZSVG010000152.1:0-3270 GCA_964610195.1 uncultured Candidatus Cloacimonadota bacterium
GTTTTGTTATCCATACTCTCAACAACAGGGACATGTTTTTCCAGACCCTGATCTTCAGTTTTGGCTACCAACTTCTTCATATCCTGACCACAACAGACCAGAGCAGGTTGTCCTTCCTGAACTATTTCAACAAGATTTTTACAAATCTCACAGTAATACAATTCTCTTAAGACTGTCATTATTAACCTCCACTCATTATTTTCTGTTTGATAACTCTCTATCCAGATGTATCAAACCGATCCCCTTTTCTCCCATATACTTAAACTTGTCGAGAATTTTTGATACATTGGCTTCTTCTTCAACCTGTTCGTCAACAAACCAGTTAAGGAAGCTGACAACTGAATGATCTTTTTCTTTTATAGCCTGATCAACCAGTTTATTAATGGAGTCTGTAACGAATTTTTCATGTTCAAGAGCAATTTCAAAGAGTTGTTTTACAGATTTAAAATCACTCTTCGGCTTTTTAATAGTATCAAGGATAACTCTGCCACCCTTATCATTAACAAATTCATAGATTTTCATAGCATGAGTATACTCTTCTTCTGATTGTGCTCGGAACCAGTGAGCAATGCCATCCAAACCAATAGACTCAGCGTAGGCAGCCATTGATAGATAAATATACTGAGCATTAAATTCCTTGTTAATTTGAGCATTAAGTTCTTTTTCTAGTTTCTCGCTGAACATAAAACCTCCTTTCGTTCAACATTTTTTTGTTTTGTTTATTACAATCAATTTCTGGATATCAACTGTGATTTTATCAAGTGTCTCCTCACTCGGGATATATTGCTCCTTAATAGAGGGGAATAAATCAAATTTAAGTTTTTTAAGTTCATCTTCTATGATCGGGATACTCTGTCCACCCCAACCGTAAGAGCCAAAAGCAAAGGCATGTCTATTCTTGGGTGCCAATCCTTTCATATATGT
This sequence comes from uncultured Candidatus Cloacimonadota bacterium, assembly GCA_964610195.1. GTDB lineage: Bacteria > Cloacimonadota > Cloacimonadia > Cloacimonadales > JAJBBL01 > JAHYIR01. Next base: position 925 of record CAZSVG010000152.1, read on the forward strand.
AAGGAAAGCTGCAACTGAGGGTAGAATATTACTATTCAGAGTGGAAGACCCTACGCAGATATATCTTGAATCAAGAAGAGAAGTCATAATATCAGAAATATGATTTACCTGAAGATTAAACATCTCTACAGGCACTTTAGCGTTCTCAAATCCCTTCATTATCGCATATGCCATAAGTTCGGTAGATTTCCACATGGTATCATAGACAATAATTGCTTTTTCTACTGTTTCATTTGCTGACCATTTTTTATATTCTTTCAGAATTGCTCGTATATGTTTCTTCCAGATGATACCATGACTGGGAGCTATAATATCAGGATTTATGTCCTCTACCACAGGAATGATTTTCTTAACCTGTTCTCCATAAGGAAATACTATATTGGCATAATATTTCTTCGCCTCTTCCATAACGATATCTATGGGGTATTCATTATCAAATCGTTCCGATGAGGAGATATGCTGGCCAAATGCATCATTGGAAAATAGTATCCTGTCGTCTGTTAAATAAGTAACCATGTTATCAGGCCAATGAACCATGGGGGTATGCAGGAAGTGAAAAACCCTGTTATTTAAAGTTAGCTGTTCATTATTCTGAACCACCTGGAACTTCCATTCTTTCTTATAATGAAGTTTTAACCCTTTTTCTCCATTAGGCGAAGTGATGATCATTGCTTTTGGGTTTAGTTCCAGCAATTTTGGCAGAGATCCGGAATGATCCATTTCAACATGATTCTGAATCAGGATATCGATCTTTCGGGGATCAATGATCTTCTCTATTCTGGTAATCAACTGCTCAAAAAGATGTGGTTTTACATTATCGATGAGGATATTCTGCTCTCCAGTAATCAGATAAGCATTGTAAGAAGAACCACGTTGGGTTAGATAGCCATGAAAATTTCTTAAATCCCAATCAATTCCACCAACCCAATAAACACCTTTCTTGATCTCGATTGGTAACATTATACTTTTCGCTCCTTTTGACAATGGGGGCAATAAAAAGTTGATCGGCCATTTGTTTTAACTCTCTTCACAGGATGACCAAGACAACAGGTTTCCTTTCCATAAACCTTTAACAAATTCTGAAAAGATCCTGTTTTGTTATCGACCCGCCGGTAGTCTGAAATACTTGTTCCATTATGTTGGATAGCCAACTTCAATATCTTTTTTGTATTCAAAAGTAAACGGTTGATTTCTGATTTAGTCAGAGTATTTGTTATCTTATGAGGATGAATTTTGCTGGCAAACAATATTTCATTAACATAGATGTTACCCAATCCTGCAATATATCTCTGATCGAGCAGAAAATTCTTGATAGTAGTTTTTTTCTTCATCAATAAGCATGTGATATGCTCCTGATTAAATTCATCAGAGAGAGGTTCACAACCCAACTTAGATAAAGAATCATCCTTGACAGAGTGTTTAAGTAGTTTGATCTTACCGAAAGTTCTCGGATCGTCAAAGAGCAATTTAGTGTTATCTTTAAAACTTATAATAGCCCTGGTATGTTTGGTTAGTTCGGCTTTATCAGATACCAGAATTAGTTTACCAGTCATTCTTAAGTGAATAACCAGGTCATATTCCTTATTTGTTGAGATGATGATATATTTACCACGCCTGTTGACACCTACAATTTTGCCGAAAGCATGATTCTTGACATCTGGGTAATTAACTATCGTATCTGGACGCAATTCCTCGAGATTTATGATACTTTTCCCAACTATATTCAGGCTCAATTCTCTGACAATAGTTTCTACTTCCGGCAATTCTGGCATAAAATCTTCTCCACTTTCAATAATCATGCAATAATGCAAGCTTGTTTTCTTAAATAAGATAACTCTGTTTCGATTACTTACAAACCAAAAATTGGATAGTTAGAATAAACCTGATAATCTACCTTATTTGGAACCTTTTTTGGATAAAAAAGGTCTTGTTCTTTATACTGCCAATAAGAAGAAATCAAAGAGAGTCTAGTATAGTTTGCAGCATATCAATATATTCCGGAATGATTCTGTAGACATCATGTTTCTGTAATCTCTCCAGAGTTGCAATTCCTTTCTCATATAATTCGTAATCAACAGCAGCAATGTAGATATAACTGATCAACTCTTCAGAATAAATCCCGGCATCTATTGCTTTGTCAAAAACTTCAAATGCGGCGTCAACTGAATCCCTTTCCAGATTTACATACACAGCCTGGATATATAGGGTTAGATTGAATGGAGTTTCCAATAATGCCCGATCTATAACAGTTAATGCCCGGTCAAATTCTTCAGCATCAAGGTACAACTGGACTAATCCGGGATAGAATCTTTCTTTATTAGAGATGAATCTGATGGCTTTTTCCAG
>CAZSVG010000153.1:0-3263 GCA_964610195.1 uncultured Candidatus Cloacimonadota bacterium
TCCAACCATTTCAAAGCAGGTTAACCCACATTTACCGCAACATTCATCTTTCGCCAGGGGGAGTACTTCAAAGACCTTCCGTTCAACGAGATCTGCCAGATTTGCAGGATTATTGATGCTGTTAACTACCGATAACCCTTTATATTCTTTTAGCTTATCGCTAATCTTACCGCTGATTGCGAAGGTATTGGCATCAACAAGCTCAGCCAGCTGTTCTTCTGTTTCGGCGCAGATTATCTTGGGGAGAGGCTCTCTTTTCATCCCCTCGATAATAATCCAATCCGCCTGTAACAATTCCAGCATTTCTGGTAAAGTGGTTCTCTCCGGTTTAATAAGATAGGTCTCTTTTAAACCACGAGCAAAAACTGCCTCCGATCCTGCCTGCTGAAATTGCCAGCTGTCTGAACCCTCTCTTTCCATAGTGAAATCTTCAAAATGAATGTCTTTGATAGATGCCACCCGATAACCCCTTTGTTTTAAAGTCTTGATCAAAGAAGTCACGGTCGTGGTTTTACCACTTTTACTATATCCGGCGACTGAGAAAGCTCTCATCTTGTCCTCATACTCTCGATAACTGATTTGGCTTGTGGAACAGCCTGATAGAGAGATTCGGTCTTATCACAGGGGAACACATCACATTCGGCACAACTGTGATATCTTTTCTTGATCACACAAGTCCTGATGGGGCATTTATAACACCAGCTAAAGTGAGTACCGGGAGACATGCATCCATCACAATGGATGTCATCGGCGGTGAGAACGGCTTCATAATCCTTAGACCATTTCCGGGCAACAGTTTTCTTCATTTCCAGATCTCCCGTTTGAGAAGCAATAAAACAATCACAGGCATTACAATCAAGACCACACGCAGATACGATTTTGTTCATAATAAACTCCTTTTAAAAATATATCATCCTTCAGACAAAAAGATAGTTCTCAAGTTTAATAACAAATTGATGTCTCTTTTTGTCAAGTTAGCTCTTTGAAGCTGAGATTTTTTTTTTCATATTTCTTAGGTAAGTAAAATTATCTGATTAAGGTAAGATTCTGCCAGTCTCTTTAAATATAGATTGACTAAACATTATCATTGTTAGGAATTATGATCAGTAAACAAAGGAGCGAAGATGAAGAAATATCTTACATTCTTGATATTTTTTTCAGTTCTTTGTACCAGTTATCTCTACTCTATCGAGATTAACGGTTATCTGGAAGAAATTGAGGATAAAACAGTACTGAGGGTTAAAGGTACTTTTCAGGAGAGGGGTTATGCCCAGGGGTATCTGCTTGCTGATAACATGCTGGAGTTGATGACCGGTTATATGCTTCCTGTGATCTATAATAACAATTCATATTTATATAATCAGGCTCGTGCTTTCTTTGTAGCCAATTTCGAGATAGAGCCCCAATATGAGACGGAAAGTCAGGCGATAATTGAAGGAGTAATTGATAAAGGGGTCAGCACCTATTTACCTGTCCTGGGCAGAGATCTGGATTATATTGATGTTTTGATGAATTGCTCAATCGTAGATCTGATCGCCACTCTTGCCGGTGCCTGTTCCAGTATTTCCAGCTGGGGTAGTAGTACGGCTGATATACCAGATATATCCGGGGAACAGATATTAACCCGTCACCTTGATTGGTCGAGTAACAATGCTCTCCGTCGTAATCATCTGATCACCGTCCATTTCCCGTCGGAGGAGGGCTTGCAGAACTGGATCAATATCGGTATAGCCGGTTTTATTAGTGCTCTGTCTGCCATTAATGAGCATGGTGTGGGCATTTTCTACAATGTGGGTAGTAACCATTCCTACATTTTGGGTGATGGTTTTCAACCGATTCTCTTTTCTTTGAGAACAGCCATCGAATCTGCAGATTTCAATGATGACGGGGTAAACAACTATCTCGATATCCAGGATGCTTTAGAAAACTGTAATTTTATCAGCGGTTCCATCATTCATACTGCGTCAATCTTAGATGATAACATATTCCCGGTTGTCTTCGAAGTTAATAATATAAATGGACTGGCTGTCAGAACTGCGGAAGACAATGATCTAAATCCGGCTGTTCCGGATGATCACCTGGCAGCCACCAATCACTTCAGAACTCTTTATTCCCCATCTTACTGCTATCGTTATCAAAATATTGCCGACTCACTTCAAGTTAATCCATTAATGACTCCTGAGAGAAGTTGGACTATGCTCTCCGGAACTGCAGGTGTTATTACTAATATCCAGGCAATGCAATATATCCCTGTTTTGAGAGAGTTGAAGTGGGCAACAACAGTTGAGGCAGCCAATCAGGCACATTCTCAATTACCGACCCTTTTTGATATTGATTATCTATTAAGTTATGATGATAGTGTCGCAATTGATGGCCAACAGACGATTAATCCCTTGCCAACCATCCTTATCCAGAACTATCCCAACCCTTTTAATCCGAGGACAATTATAAGTTTTCATTTACCATATCCAACAGAAGTAGAGTTGTTGTTTTATAATCTCCAGGGAAGACTGATATTGCGGGAGAATCAGGGTCTCCTTTCCGCAGGGAATCATATATATGAGTGGGATACATCCTCATCAGGTGAATTGTCTTCGGGGTTCTATTTTCTACAGTTGAGTTCAGGAAACGATCTTCACTATCACAAGATGTTACTCTTGAAATAGGTAATATTCTTCGGAAACATCAATGAAAAAGTACCTTTTATTACTGAAGAATTTAACCTGCGCCGGTTGTGCAGCCGAGATTGAAAGGGAATTAAGGGCGATTGACTGGATAGCCGGTCTATCTCTTGATTTTCTGGGTCGGGAGTTAACCCTTTTCATCAATCGTCAGATTGAGGAAGCAGAGCTTCTCTCGTTGATCAACAAAATAGTAAAGAAGATAGAACCGGAAGTAGAGGTTGTTTTGATTTCCGGAAAAGAGAAAGAATATCGTTTCCGGGACAGTATCGCAGACTCATTTAAGACGAAAGAATTCCTCTTCAGCACTTCCGGATTTCTACTATTCATCATAGCTTTTTTCGATTTCGTTCCCGAATTACGATTAATGATCTATCTGGTAAGTTATCTGATCATTGGGCGGGATGTGATCAAGGGAGCATTGAGGAAGCTCTTGAGCAGATATCTCTTTAACGAACATTTTCTAATGACAGTGGCAACTCTGGGGGCAATATTAATCGGTGAATATGCCGAAGCAGTAGCTGTAATGCTCTTTTATCAGATCGGCAGGTTCTTTGAGAGTAAAATAGTAGAATATTCACA
>CAZSVG010000154.1:0-3257 GCA_964610195.1 uncultured Candidatus Cloacimonadota bacterium
CAAAGAGATAGTTAAAGCCGTTCCCGAACTGGAATTTGAGATTTTTATCCATGGGGCTATGTGTATCTCCTATTCCGGTCGCTGTTTACTGAGTTCTTTTCTCAATAATCGTTCAGCTAATAAAGGTCTCTGCACCCAACCCTGCCGATGGAAATTTCAACTCCTGGAAGAGAGTAGGCCCAATCAATATTTTCCCATCGAAGAAGATGCTCGGGGAACATATATTCTCAACTCCCGGGACCTTTGCCTTTATGAACATCTGGAAGAAATTCTGAGTTCCGGTATTACCTCCCTGAAAATTGAAGGAAGAATGAAAAGCGTCTATTATGTTGCCAACACTACCCGGGTTTACAAAACAACTCTAAAATTACTGAAGGAGGGAATTAAACCTCCATCATGGCTCAGAGAAGAACTGGATAAGATCAGTCACCGTCAATATACAACAGGTTTCTTCTCTGGAAGCAGTTCTTTGACAACCCAATATTACGAATCATCGAACTATATCAGAGATTATCAGTATCTGGGTGAAATTATTGATGTACTCCCCCCTTCTATTAGCCATTATGGGGAGCAAGATAACTCAGTTTCTCAAAAACATACAACTGCTATAAATGTTAAATCAAAATTCTGCCGGGGTGAACGGATCGAGATCATATATCCTGATTACCGTCAGGATAAAATAATAACTGTTGACGAAATTTACTCCCCAGAAGATGAATCAATAAACGAAACAAAACCGAACCAGATCGTTAAATTGAAAACCAATGAAGAATTATTCAGATATGGGATATTACGGAAAAGGATTGCTAAGTAATATGTTTAAGGTATGGATTATCGCTATCATTGCCTCTTCTTTATTGAGCAACATTGCATTTGCTGACCCGATACATTGGCTGGATGAAATAGAGCAGCTATACTTCACCGGTAATTGGTCGGTCATTGAGCATGTTTTACAATCCCAAACTCCGACTACTAATATTGAAAGAGCAGGACATCTCTATTACACTGCCAAGATAGCCATTCATAAAGATGAAATAGTGGAATTACTAAATCAGACAATCAGACTGGCACCAAACAGTATTTACGGACAGCGAGCTTTGACTGATCTGGCCAATATTTTGCTTCTGGAAAGAGATTATAATGGTAGTCTTAATTATCTTTTACAGGTTGACCCCCAGATGATCTCTGATCGTGATTATCTACTCTCTTCGGTTTACCTGAAATTAAAAAGATACCCCGATGCAATCAGGGCAGCCCAGGATTTTATAAAAATAACCAAAGATAATGTCAAAAGGGAATTATCCTATTTTCAGATTATCGAAGCATATATTCTGAATGAGCAATATCACCAGGCATTACTAACCCTGGAGACCATGAAGAATCAAAATTATGTGGTTAATTATCCGGCTGTAGTAGATTATAAAGAGGGCTATTGCTACGAAATGACCGGTCAGATCAACCAGTCAGTAGACAAATATAAGAGTGTCATTATCAACTATCCCTATACTGAGTATGCTTTCCAGGCAGAAAGAAGATTGAGTGACATCTCCCTACATCATATCGACAGTGATTTATATCCCCCGATAACGGTAAACCAGCCGGAAAGACCTTTGATCCTCACACCATCTGTTACTCCATCTGATCATACAGAATACTATTATGTTCAAGTAAATGCCTTTTCCGAAGAAAAGAATGCTACAGCCCATTCCGAATATTTACTTAATCTCGGTTATAGTAATATCGTGTTTTCTAAAGTGGTCTATGATCGGCAATTATTTGTAGTCGCAGTTGGACCTTTCGAAGACCAGGATATTGCCCGTTCCAGGCAAAATGATATCAAAAGCAGACTTAACCTGGAATCATTTATAATCAAATACTGACGAGAATGAACGATCTTCAGCAACAAACAAGCATTAAACTCACTCCGATGCTGAAACAGTTCAATAATATAAAACAAAAACATCCTGATAAGATTATCCTCTTCCGGATGGGTGATTTTTACGAAACCTTCTTTGAAGATGCCAAAAAAGCAGCCCGGATTCTCGGGATTACCCTTACTGCCCGTAATAAGAAGGATGACAATCCGATCCCTTTGGCCGGTTTCCCCTATCACAGTCTGAAAAACTATCTTGATAAACTGATCAGAAGTGGCGAAAAAGTTGTGATCTGTGAGCAGCTTGAAGATCCCAAAAAGGCCGTTGGATTGGTGAAAAGGGATATTGTGGAGATCATCACTCCCGGAGCTATCATCGATGAAAACCTCATCGATATCAAAGAACACAATTATCTGACGGCTATCTATATACCTGATAAAAATCCGCGAATCGGACTCGCATCTCTGGATATCTCCACCGGAGATTTTATTTATACTGAGTTTCTTCCTAATCAGCTTAAAAATGAGATTCTCCGGATCAGACCAAAAGAGATTGTAGTGAAGGATGAAGATACTGCTCAACAGATCCGGAACCTGAAGCTGGAATTTAATCTCACTATTACGCTGTTTGAATCATACTATTTCGAACCGATGGAAGCCAGGGAGGTCCTCAAGAAGCAATTTTCAACCATTACCCTGGAAGGATACGGTTCAGCTTCGCATAGCTCAGGATTAACTGCTGCTGGAGTTGCCCTGGCTTATGTCCGTTCTCTGAAGAGTGATGATCTGAAACATATCAATTCCCTCCGATTCTATTCTCTTGATAATTATATGCAGATCGATGAGATCTCCCGGCATAATCTGGAACTTCTCAAATCCATCCGCTATTCTACCCGGCAGGGGAGTTTGATTTCTGTGATAGATCAGACTATGACCGCCATGGGATCAAGGCTCGTCACTGACTGGCTATTGAGACCACTACTTGAAGTTCAGGAGATAGACAAACGGCTCGATGCCCTACAGGAATTCAAAGAAAATATAATCCAGACCGAAGAGATCAGAGCTCTCTTGAAAAATATTGGCGACTTGAGTCGACTAATGAGCAAGATAGGAACTCTTCGGATAAACCCCCGTGAAATTGTTGCCCTGAATAATTACCTTGAATCCTCATCCGATCTGAAACAAATCCTGCAAAACTTTGACGATCCTTACATAGTAAGTATCAGAGAAGGGATCGAAGATTATAGTTCTATCACTGAACTAATCGAGAACAGTATAGTTGATCTTCCTCCGATCCAAATTACCGGTGGGGGGATCATCCGGGATGGAGTCAATCCGGAACTTGATGAACTCCGCGGCATGAGTAGAGAAGGGAAGGGTTGGA
>CAZSVG010000155.1:0-3256 GCA_964610195.1 uncultured Candidatus Cloacimonadota bacterium
AGCCTGATAATGTCGCTGTAAAGATTCATCAACCTTCAGTTTGAATTTATCAGGATCACTTTGAAGTAACTCCCGCCCCTCATCAAAAGTCAAACCTGCCGGAGTATAACCCCCTTCATAAACTGCATGACAGGAGGTCTGATCAGAGATCAGTTCCGCCTTGATATCTTTTTTATCCAGATACTCCAGCAGATCTACAACATTACCATGATAAGCTATAGAAACCGGTTGTTTCTTCTCTCTATATTCCCCAATCCATTTTACTATCTCATCGAGATCGGCAGATACCATGGCTACCCAGCCCTGGGAGTGACGGGTCTCGATCCGGGACTGATCAACTTCGGCAATAACTCCGATACCACCCGCAATTTCGATCGCCTTGGCCTGAGCACCTGACATACCTCCCAAGCCGGAAGTGACATAGAGAATGCCATGCAGATCTTTATCGGGAGCTATCCCGAGATATTTACGTCCGGCATTGAGGAGTGTGATATAAGTTCCATGAACTATACCCTGAGGACCGATATACATCCAGCCTCCCGCCGTCATCTGCCCATAGTTGGTTACTCCCAGAGCAGCCAATCGTCTGAAGTTTTCGGGATTATCCCATTGACCGATGATGAGACCATTAGTGGAGATAACCCTCGGAGCATGGACAGAAGAAGGGAAAAGCCCTAAGGGATGACCGGAACTGATCACCAGCGTCTGATCTTCTCTCATCTTCCGTAAAAATTTTATAGTGAGTTGATATTGCATCCAGTTCTGGAAAACCTGTCCTGTTTCCCCATAAGTTACCAACTCATAGGGGTATAGTGCCACATCAAAATCGAGGTTATTGTCGATCATTACCTGCAGAGCTTTTGCTTCCAGAATACCTTCGTATTCTTCTATCGGTTTTCCTTTGATGTTTCCTTCAGGTCGATAGCGGTAACCGTATATTCTACCCATCGTCATTAACTCTTCCAGAAATTCGGGGGCAAGGGTTTGGTGTAATTCTGACGGGATATAACGCAAAGCGTTTTTTAAGGCAATCGCTGTCTCTTTTGGAGAGAGATTGAAACCACGATGGGGTGCTCTTCTGATGCCGGGCAAGAATTGCTTCTTGTCCGGTAACTCGCTGTCTATTCTTAAATTGATCATCTACCTTTATCCTTGTTGTTGTTTTTCTTCTTCATTACTTGTTTTTATGATATATATCCGATCTTCTCAAATTGTTCCAGTTCACTTTCACCCTTATAGAGATACTCTTCTATCTTGTCATATATGGCCTTAAGAACATCAGCAGAGATCTCATTTTGAGTCCCGCCGATCCTCTGCTTTCTGAGGATGAAGACGGTATCGATGTATGGGCTTTTAAGTTCCGGGACAATATTGGGGTCCAGAGATTCACACACAATGATGATCCTCGATTTACCGAGACTCTTCTTGGCTTTTTCAGCATAATGTTCTATGTTGATCAGATCGGTTTCCAATAGATTCTTAAAAGTATAGAAAACAATCAGAGGAAGGGTTACTTCAAACTTTTCAAAGTTCTTTTTCCCGGAAATCCGGAACTGAAAATCAATCTTCTGGGTGAGTTGCAGAAAACTGGGGGATAATCTGTAGTCGAAGCTGAGTTCCTTATCCATCACACTCAGGTTATAGGGATTGAATTGCAGGTTCATGCTGAATGATTGGCGGCCCCAGACTACCCCTTTATTTTTGAGGATCTTTTGTGATCCAAATAAGGAGTCGATATAATCGTCAATATAGATCGCTGAAAGAATATTGGAGTTTTTACGGAACCCGTTCTTGGTAGAACGATTATACTGATATTTGGATATCTCCAATTGCTGAGAAAAATTGGACATTGCCGCGGCTACCTCTGTGAAATAATCTTCCTCCCGGGGAGATTTAGCCAACGCTTTTTCCAACTTCCGTAATTGTAATGAGATTTCGTTAAGATACATTCGGTTAACGATATTTTTCTCATCCTTTAGAATTCTCTGTAATTCATTGCGATAATACATAGACAGTCCTTTTAAGATATTTTTTTCATCAATAATTGCAGAGTGATTTTGTCAATCATCTTTTGGAAGCAAATTTGAGCATGAACTATGGTATCTATCTATTAATGGACTTCCGTTCTTGACAATAAGATCAGAGTTTCATTATTAAGTGAGAAATTTGATTGGCGGCTTAGTTATGAAGATTGTTTTTACTGATCTGGACGGAACCCTGCTCAATAATGATTGGGTCTTAAGTGTTCAAAACAGAAAGAGTCTGATCAAACTTGGACAGAAAAAAATTATCAGAGTTGTTGTTACGGGACGTTCCCTCTATTCAGCACAGAAAGTCCTTCCTCCTGATTTTCCTATTGATTACCTCATATTCTCTACCGGAGCAGGAATTATGGAATACAAGACTAAAGAGATCGTCTATATGAAAAATATTTCTGAAGATGCGGTTCGTATCTGTTCTGAGAACTTGGTCGGTTTGAAGATTAATTTCATGCTGCACAGAGAGATCCCCGTAAGTCATTACTTTTCTTACTTTCAGGGTAATCACCCTCCGGACGATTTTCATCACAGATTACATTTATACGGGGAATTTGCAGAACCTTTTGATTTCATGCTCCATACCAAACATGAAGCAACCCAATTTCTCTCAATTCTTTCTCCCGCAGAGTTTGATAAAGCTTATCGAGAATTGGATACAAAATTAGATTCTCTATCGATCATCAAAACAACCTCCCCTCTGCTCAAGACTTCAATTTGGCTGGAGATATACGCTTCCGGTGTTTCCAAGGGTCATGCTGCCGATTATCTGGCAAACAGGCTCAACTTCCAACCAGAAGATAGTATGGCGATTGGAAATGATTTTAATGACCGGGAAATGCTTGACTGGAGTAGAAATAGCTTCATTGTTGCTAATGCTCCCCAGATATTGAAGGATCTTTACATACCCGTTTCTTCCAATATTAATGATGGTTTCAGCGAAGCTGTGAGGATCTGGTTGGATTGGAATGATTGATGATAGGTAGAAGTCCAGAGCGGGTTTCTTTTCTTAGCTGAGATAATTCTAGAACTGAGTGTGTCGCCAAAGCCGAAACAAATCGAAGGTTTTTTATTTGCGGGTGAATTTCTCTAATATGTAAGAACCACTTAAACCTTCTAAACCTCCCGGAAAAGAAGATAACAGCAGAATACTCAGGATGACATTTTTTTGGTAGCATAGACTTCAGTCTGTGCTAATTGTAACATAGACTTTAGTCTGT